>CANQNX010000014.1 GCA_947625345.1 Candidatus Gastranaerophilales bacterium | reverse complement strand
TGACTGAAGAACAAACACCTGCCGAAAGAATGAGTGACGGAGTAGATTTTGTTCCTCTCGGTAAAAAGAGGAATATGCTTATACATCTTTTAAATATAGCAGGTTTAGGGCCCATTTTAGGAGCAATACAGGGAATTTTATTCGGGCCCGTTGCATTTTTGATTATTCCCATAGGATGCATACTGATGGGAGGAGTACACGACTACTTTTCAGGCATGTTATCTGTCCGAAATAACGGAGCACAAATAACGGAACTTATAAAAAAATATTTAGGGAACAATTATTATATATTTTTTGTAGCAGTCGTTTCCGTTATGCTTATTCTTTTAACCGCAGTTTTTGTCTATACTGCCGGAGATTTAATGGCTGAAAGATTTTTTAATCAAGATAATTTTTCGTTGAACAATCCTACTATTTTAATAATATATATAGTAATAGCAATATATTATATAACAGCAACACTTTTTCCGATTGATAAAATAATCGGAAGATTCTATCCTGTTTTGGGCATATTATTACTAACAGGTACTTTGTTAGTAGTGATAGGCTTTTTTACCAAAGGAGTACATTTAGTAAACATAGATTTTCACACTCTCAACCAACATCCGATGAAATTACACATCATACCTGCATTTTTTATGACGGTAAGCTGCGGATTATTATCAGGATTTCATTCAACACAAGCAACTATTATATCAAGGACAATCAAAAGCGAAAAAGACGGAAGACAGATTTTTTACGGAATGATGTGTTTGGAATCATTAATAGCAATGATATGGGCAGCAGGCGCAATGCATGTATATTCATTAAATCTTGAAAGTAAAAACTTAATAGGTACTGTAAATGTAATAAACAGTATTGCTGATGCTTTTGTATTTCCTGCTTTAGCTTTTGTAGTAACAATTGCCGTTGTTGTGCTTCCGATAACTTCGGGTGATACCGCCTTAAGAGGTTTAAGAATGATTTTGGGAGATGCCTTTAAATTAAATCAGGCAGATGTAAAAAATCGACTAAAAATCATTATACCGATTGCTGTTATATTAGTTTCAATTATTGTATGGGCAAAATCGAATGCAGGCAGCTTCTCGGTTGTTTGGAGGTATTTTAATTTTGTAAATCAATTAATAGCCATTCCGACGTTTTTATATTCTACCGTTTATTTATATAAAACCGGTAAAAATTATTTAATTACCCTTATCCCCGGATTATTCTATATATTTATATGTTCCTTCTTCCTTCTTAACTCAAATATAGGATTTAATAACAATTATCGAATTTCACAAATCAGCTCATTAATATTAACAGTTATATGTGCCGCCGTATTTTTCAAAAACAAATTAAAATCTACAAAGTAGCTTCCTGTTTTCTGAACTGCATTTCATAAAGTCCTTTATATACACCATTTTCAATATTTAATAATTCATCATGATTTCCCTGTTCAACAATTTTCCCATTATCAATTACTATAATCTTATTTGCATTTTTAATGGTAGATAATCTGTGGGCAATAACAAGAACTGTTTTATCTTTCATAAGATTTTCAATTGCTTTCTGAACAATAGACTCAGCCTTATTATCAAGAGCTGATGTAGCCTCATCTAAAATAATAACAGGTGCATCTTTAAGGAAGGCTCTTGCTATTGCAACTCTTTGTTTTTGACCTCCGGAGAGCATAATACCCCGTTCCCCGATTTGAGTGTCTAAACCATCCTTTAAAGTTGCTATAAATTCATCTAAATATGCCATTTTAACCGCATTTTCTATCTGTTTTTCAGTGGCATTCTTATTTCCCATTAATATATTTTCTTTTATACTTCCCGTAAATAAAAAGTTATCCTGAAAAACAATGGCCATATTATCCCTCAATGATTCCAAGGTATAATCTCTTATATCAACTCCGTCAATTGAAATACTGCCTGAAATAACATCATAAAATCTTGGCAATAAACTGACGATAGTAGTTTTTCCTCCGCCCGAATTACCGACGAATGCTACAGTTTCACCTTTTTGTATTTTCAGACTTATATCATTTAATACTTTAACTCCCTTCTTATACTCAAAACTTACATGGTCAAATTCTATTTCCGAGCGAATGCCCTCAAGTTTAATTGCATTTTCTCTATCAATTATTTCAGGGACGGAATCAAGTACATTAAAAATACGTTCAATTGAAAAGAATGAAAATTGGACATCATTTAAGTTATTACCAATGCTTTTAACAGGTGTATATAGTAAAATAAGCGCAGTTATAAATGAAACAAAATTACCGCTGGTAATTTGATTTGTAAGTATTAAATGACTCCCGTATCCGATAGTAGCTGCAATACCTACAGAAACAATTATATGCATAATCGGAGAAAGCCACTGTGTTTTCTGAACCATTTTTATACGTAATGTAAAAACATTTTTTAAAATATTAAAGAAATTATCAGTTTGAGATTCTTTTAAATTATATGAACTTATTGTTTTATTACCTGCAAAAACCTCATTATATGCCGTTATAATTGAAGCATCAGCTGCAACCGTTTTTGACATTACATCTTTTATACGGCTTTGAAGCTTTGTTACGGGAGCAAAAGCACAACCTAAAACAAATACCGCAATCAATGCAAGCTGCCATGAGTTATAAAATAATACACAAACCAAAGATATAGATGAAAATATTCTTTGAGTAAATATGCTTAAATTATTTAATAATCCCGAACATGCAACATCAGCCTGATTATTAAACTGAAAAACGATATCTCCTGATTTCTTTTTATCATAATAAGATGTAGAGAATGTTAAAAGTTTTTTAAATAAATCATACTTTAATCCGTTTGTAATTCTTCCGCTTACCCAAGTAGAAAGATAAGCTGATAAATATTTTAAACTTCCCTGAATGGACGTAAACATAACAATGGCAATTGGTATATACCAAGGAGATTGAACGCTTTTTTCAACCATAACCAAATCCATATAAGGCTTCATAAATAGAGCAATAACCGCATCTAATGAGCCAATAGGTATACAAATCAACATTGAGCAAAGTGCACGAAACCAAACAGGCTTAATGTACGGCCACATTCTACGATAATTTACTACGAATCTTAAAGTTAAAATTTTATTTATATATGGTTGTAAAAGCTTTATCATAACTATAAAAACGGAGAAGGAGAGATTCGAACTCTCGGTACAGATTACTCCATACAACACCTTAGCAGGGTGCCGCCTTAAACCTACTCGGCCACTTCTCCTTACTAACTTATTCAATACTAACATAAAAATATTATTTAATTCAAGTATAAGATTCTTAATTTTTATAATAAATCTGACAAATTTTTTTATTTTTGTATTTATAACAAATTGAATGAAAAAATATTTATATTTAAGAGGAAAAAAAATTGAAAGTAACATTAAATAACAGGTTAAATTATAATGTAGCATTCGGATATGATAAAAAATTAAATCAGGAATTAAGAGAAGAAATAAAAAAAGATAAAAATATTGAAAGAGCTGAAAGTATATCAGGACTTAATAACTATTGCAACAGATTGGAAAAATTACTCTTGGAAAAAGAAGCCAAAAAAGAGGGTAATGACTATACATTTAAAGAAATAGCAGGAATGTTTGTACTCGCAAAAGAAACTCTTACAATGCAGGTAGAACTGGCCTATGATAATCTTAAATATGCAGACAGGGAATCACAATATTATAACAAATCTTTTTGGTCAAACAGAAATGCAATGAATGAATGGCGTAAAGAAGCAAGGAATGCAATAGCTTATCTTGCTGATAATCCGCCGGTTGAATATCTTAAAGAGATGGAAAATATAGCAAAAAAAGAAAATGAAAAAAAAGCACAAAAAAATAATGCAGCTCAAATTCCGCTAAGCGATAAAAATACCGATTTGCAAAATCAATTTTTAAATACAGATGAAAAAAAGACAATAATTTATTACTATCCATATCCTATAACAATAGCAATACCAACAACACAAACACAACAAACACAAAAACAACAAACTCAACAAACACAATCTAATTCGACAAGCAATAACTCTTCTGCTGCAAATAAATCATCAAACGATACTAACAGGATATTAAAGAAATTTGTCCCCGATGAAGAATCCCCGAAAGGATTTAAAGACGTTATAGGCTTAGAAGAAACAAAAACAAAGTTAAAAGACGGAATAATAAAAGCTATACAAGATCCTGAAAGAGCAAAAAGAGACAGAGAAGAATACGGAATAAAGACTCCGAGAGGATTACTCTTATACGGACCTCCCGGTTGCGGAAAAACTCATATTTCAAAAGCTCTGTCCCAAGAAGCAGGTACTGATTTATATATATTGAATTTAGCTGATATAGGTTCTCCTTATGTAAACCAAACCTCTATAAATTTAAGTAAAGCATTTGATAATGCAATTGAAATAGCCAAAAAAGAGAAAAAACCTATAATATTATTTTTGGATGAAATAGATACAATAGCAACAAAAAGGAGCAACAAAACCTTCGGTGAAGACCTGAAAATGGTAGGAACATTCCTTCAGGCAATGGATAGAGCCGAAAATGCAAATGTATTTGTTATCGCAGCAACCAATAAATATAGCCTTCTTGATGAAGCTGTCGTAAGAAGAATAAGCGGTAAAGCCGCAATAACAGTTCCTGACAAAGATGCAATAAAAGAATTATTAAAATATTATCTTTCAAAAATAAAAAAGGGTGAAGATTTAATGAATGATGATGAATCACTTGAAGAAATTGCTAAATTATTAAAGGGATATTCTAATGATTCAATATGCAAAATTTCTCAGGCTGCTTCATTATTAGCAATGAAACGAAACCGTGATTCAATAACTAAAAATGATTATATAACTGCAATTGATAAAACTACGGAAGTAAAACCCAATTTAAAAGAATACTTGCCCGAAGAAGATGTAAAAGAAATTAAAAGCATAGGTTTTACAACTGCAATTAAATAATTTTATCAACAACTTTCTAAACTTGAAGATGTTTCTTTATAGAAAGCATACTTCCTCCCGCACTAAAGAATATTGCAAGCATAAACAGAGTTAAAACAACAATATTCATAGCAAATTCGGAAGGTGGGACATTTATAAATTCATGCAGTTTATATAACCCGTTTTGAACCGTATTCAAGGGTAAAAGCGAAATTACGGCGCCTAAAAAACCGTATATTGCACCTTGCAAGATTAACGGAATTTTAATATACCAATTGCTTACACCCATTAATCTCATAATTTCTATTTCGTCTTTTCTCGATTGAATTACAAGCTGTATAGTGCAATTAATTATAATAATTGTTAAAAGAGCTACAAAGAACATAACCAATACCGTTACGGTATTAAAAACCGTGGTAAGGGTCTGTAATTTTTTCGCTAATTCCTGAGCATAAGACATATTTTCAATGCCCTGTATTTTTTTAATATTGTCACATACATCCGTAATATACACAGGATCGTCTATCGTAACATGCAGAGTATCGGGAAGCGGATTATCAAGTCCTGAAACATCTATATCTTTATTCATTTCTTCCCATGCCTGTTCTTTAGTAATAATGGTAATTTTCTTTACATGTTCAATTTCTTTTATACGTGATGAAATAAATTCAGCATCATTATTCGGTTTAAGATAAACAGATATTTCAAAAGCATCACCTAACTTGTCTACAAAAGAAGACAAAGAGAAACTAATTCTGAATAAAGCACCAAAAATTGTCAAAATTGCAGCCATAGCAGCAACTATAGCGATATTGATTAAACCTGTTCTTTTGATTCCGTACAAGGTTTCCATTGCTATTCTGTACATTATTCTTATTGAAGTTAAATGTCTTTGAGGTATATGTTTCTTAACTGTATCCTTAATAATTCTTTTGTTATTCATAAGTACCTGCCTGGACATCTCTTATTATCTGTCCCTGTTCCATAGTAATAACCCTTTTTCTGAAATAATCAACGATATCTCTGTCATGAGTTGAAACAATAACAGTGATACCTTTATTGTTAATTTGTTCTAATATCTGCATAATTTCCATAGAAGTTTTAGGGTCTAAATTACCCGTAGGTTCATCAGCGATTAAAAGCGGAGGCCCGTTTACGATTGCTCTTGCAATACTGACCCTTTGCTGTTCACCGCCTGACAGTTCCAATGGTTTGGCATTCATTTTATTAGACAATCCGACTACCTTTAATGCGCCCAATACTCTCTCTTTTATATCACAAGAGCGCATTCCTAAGGTTCTTATAACATAAGCAATATTGTCATATACACTTATATTTGAAAGTAGTTTATAATCCTGAAAAACAATTCCCATACATCTTCTTATATTCGGCACTCTGTCATTGGGAAGTTTTGCTATGTTAATATTCCCTATCATAACAGTTCCCGAGGTAGGAACTTCTTCACGGTAAAGAAGTTTCATTAAAGTGGATTTACCTGCCCCCGACGAACCGGTAAGAAATACAAACTCGCTTGACATAATATCTAAATTTATATTTTGAAGTGCATAATTATCTTTGTATTTTTTATAAACATTTCTCAATTGAATCATTTTAAAATCCCCATAATTTTTTCTGCGAGTTTTTGAGCAGTTAATCCGTAATAATTCATTAAATCCTTAGCATTACCCGATTGTCCGAATTCATCATTAATACCTATTCTATATACACGAGTCGGATAATTTTCGGACAACACTTCACAAACAGCACTACCCAATCCGCCTATTATTGAATGATTTTCTACTGTTATAATTTTATTTGTTTTTCTTGCTGAATTAATTATTGTTTCTTTATCAATCGGTTTTACAACGGGAACATTTATAACTTCTGCACTTATACCGTTTTCTTTTAATATATCAGCACAATCTATACACTCTACCAAGGTTTCACCGTTTGTAATTATTGAAATATCATTTCCTTCAGTAATAACGTGTGCCTTATCCAAAGAAAATTTATATGAAGAATCAAAGATATCAGGCAAACTTGTTCTTGCAATACGGATATAAACGGGTCCAAAATATTTTGCGGCAAATTCAATAGCCTGTTTAGTTTCTTCAGAATCAGCAGGAACAATAACAACCATAGACGGAATACTTCTCATCAGAGAAATGTCTTCAAGTGACTGATGACTTGCACCGTCTTCACCGACTGTAATACCGCCATGTGTAGCTGCAATTTTAACATTAAGGTTAGAATAACAAATTGTATTCCTTACCTGTTCCCAAGCTCTGCCTGTTGCAAACATAGCGAATGTTGATACGAAAGGAATTTTTCCAGTACACGCAAGTCCTGCAGCTGTTGTCATCAAATCTTGCTCTGCAATACCGACATTAAAAAATCTTTGCGGAAATTCTTTAGCAAATAATTGAGTCTGCGTTGAACATGATAAATCAGCATCAAGTACAACTATATTTTTATCAGCCTCGCCTAATTTAACTAATGTTTTACCGTATACACTTCTTACCGATTTACATTCTCTTTCCATAAACCCCTATTTAAGCTCCTCTAATGCTTTTTCCAATTCCTCTTTATTTGGTGCTTTACCGTGCCAAGAAGGATTATTTTCCATAAAAGATACACCATATCCTTTTATTGTATCAGCGATAATAACAAACGGTTTATCAGAATTTTGCGCCTGATTAAGAGCATTATATATCTCTGAGAAGTCATGCCCGTTAATTTCTGTGGCATTCCATCCGAAGGCTTCAAATTTGGATTTTATATCTCCGATTGATTTAACATCCTCGGTTGAACCGTCAATTTGCAGCTTATTTCTGTCAACAATGGCAATAAGATTAGACAACTTATTATGAGAAGCATTCATTGCAGCCTCCCAGACACTGCCTTCTTCAAGCTCACCATCTCCCATATAAACATAAACTTTACTTTTTATATCGTCCAATCTTAGTCCTAAAGCCATACCGCATCCAATGGAAAGTCCCTGTCCCAAAGAGCCTGTTGAAACTTCAATCCCTTTTAATTTACATGAGCTCGGATGACCTTGCAATCTTGAACCTAATTTTCTGAAAGTCATTAATTCTTCTTCAGATATAAAGCCTAATTGTGCCATTACCGCATATAACGATGCGGATGCATGACCTTTTGAAAGTATAAATCTGTCACGATTTTTATAATCGGGATTTTTTTCACAATCAGGATATACCTTTAAAAATTTTGTAAAAAGTACGTTCAAAATATCAACGCAAGACAACGAGCCTCCGGGGTGTCCGGATTTAGCATTCCATATCATAGAAAGAATCTCTCTTCTAAGCTTTTTTGAATTATTCTTAAATTCTTCTATTTCTGATTGTTCAAGTTTTTTATACATATTTTTTTCGCTCTTTGACATTACTGCTTCTATTATAGCCTTAAATAAAAACAGGGGCAAAGTTTTATATATTCTTTTTATTCTGTATGGTTGTTTATATATTCTGTAAATCCACTCTGCGCCTATCTTTCTGAATATTTCGGGTGCTCTGTCAACGACTCCCGCCCAAACATCAAATGTTCCGCCGACACCTATAAATACGGCATTTTTTATTACTTCTTTGCATTTTTTTATAAATAAATCCTGCTTTGGAGAGCCTAATGCAACAAGAATCAATTGAGGATTCGTTTCTTTTAATTTTGATATTATTATTTCCTCCTCTTCACAATTAAAGAAACCGTCATGTATATAACATAACTTCAAATCCTTAAATTCCGCCTTTAACTTATCCGAAGCACTTTTAATCACATAATCGGTTGAACCTATAAGTGCAACATTGTAACCCCTTTTAGCACATTCATTTACTAAAGCGTATGAAAGCTCAATCCCCGGAATCTGTTCTTGGTTTATCCCCTTTAATTTTAATGCCGTTTTTATACCTGAACTGTCAGCTACAACAAGCTCTGAGCTTTGTATTATTTCACTAAGTTCTTTATTTTTTTCTGCTGCACTTATAATTTCAGGATTTATGGTAACTACATTCATTCCTTCATTTTTAGATATTTTATCAATAATAAAACTGACAGCATCTCTGAAAGAAATGAGGTCAACATCAAATCCTAAAACTTTTGCTGTTTTTCTCTCCATAAATAAATTTTACCATAGACAAAAGTAAAAATCAGATTGAAATTGTATTCATGAGTTTATTTTTTAACTCATTAGCGGAATCTTCATACCCGACTCTGCCCATTAAAGCATAAGTATAGTTTTTTGATTGTTCAACTCCGGGCTGGTCAAAGGCATCGATATTGTATAAAGCTCCCGTTATTGCCGTTTGCACTTCAAAGAAATATAAAAGCTGACCTAAATAATATGGAGTTATCTTGGGAATGGTTATTGTCACGTTGGGTCTTTTATAATCAATTAATGAAGCCATTGTTGAGTCAGCCTCTGCATTATATAACTGATTCATTGTTTTACCGCCGAGATAACTTATTCCCGTATATTCAAATATATTAGGTATTTCAAGTGTCGAATCAAATTCTGAAACTCTTAAGAAATTAATAATTTTGTCATTGGGTCCTTCATTATACAGCTGAATTTGCGAGTGTTGATCGGTAACGCCCACTGCTTTAACAGGAGTTTGACCACAATTTACTGTATTGTTATTTTTATCATGTTCCTTTCCGAGCGACTCAGCCCATAATTGACAATACCAATCCGCAATATATCTCAATCTGTTTGAATAAGGCATTATAACAGATATTTTCTTTCCCTTTTTTATGTTCATAAGGTAATGTATTAAAGCATTTTGCGCTGCTATATTATAATGTATATCGGTATTTTTAAGAGCCAAGTCCATGTCTTTTATACCTTGTGTTATCTCGTCAATATTAATTCCGACAAGAGCAAAGGGCAAAAGACCAACGGCAGAAAATACTGAAAAACGTCCTGCTACATCATCAGGGATAAAAAACGTCTTATATCCCTCTTGATCGGACAACTGTTTTAAAATACCAACATTTTTATCAGTAGTAGCAATTACATTTTTTCTGTAATCATCACCTAATTCTTTTTCCATTAAATCCTTTATGACCATATACTGAGCCATAACTTCAGCAGTAGAACCCGACTTTGTAATTACATTCACCAATGTTTTTTTCAAATCAAGTATACTTAATAAAGAATTCATTTGATCAGGGTCAATATTATCAAGGAAAAATATTTTAGGGAAATTTTTTCTTTGTTCTTTTGAAAGGAAATTCCAATACGGAGGTAATAAAGCTTCACAAACAGCCTTACCGCCCAATGCGGAACCTCCCAAACCCAAAATTAGTATATTATCAAAGCGATTTTCAACCATTGCGGCATACTCTTTAACGTACCACACCGTTTCTTCGTTATATCCCAAATTCATCCATTGAAGGCTTTGTCCGGGTTTATCTTTATTTGAATTTAATCCTGTAATTATTTTTTGAACGGTATCACTATAGTTGTTAAATTCTTCTTCAATATTTAACCCGTTTTCTTCTCCTATGATTTCCTGTTTTATATTACGATAGTTAAACTCTATCATTTATTTCCTCGCTTCGACTATATAACACTTCAATATATACCTAATTGTACATGCTTATTGCGAAAATAAAAGTAATTTAAACTTTTATTTTACATATTTAAATTTTTACGGTATTAATGCTAAAATTTTTCATATGAAAGAATTGGATTATATAAATATAATAAAAAACGAACTTGATGATAATACTCTCTTAGGTGATGATTGCGCATATCTTAAAGATTTAGGAATTTTTATAACTCAAGATACACTTATTGAAGATGTTCATTTTACACTTCATACAATCACACCATATTTATTGGGAAGAAAAGCCGTCAGTGTCAATTTATCGGATTTAGCAGCATCCATGGCACAACCAAATTATATAAGTGTATCGGTTTCACTTCCAAAAAGAATAAAAGAATCTTTTATGGAAGAATTATATAAAGGCATAAATGACGTATGTAAAAAATACGGAGTAAAAGTATCCGGAGGGGATATAACAGGAAGTGATAAAGTTACAATATCGATATGTGCAATAGGTAAAAAAGATTCAAAATATATCTCTTCAAGAAGTTATGCAAAAAAAGGTGATTATGTTTTAGTTACTGGCAGGTTCGGTTCAAGCGGAGCAGGACTCTATGCCCTTCAAAACTTTTTGTATGCCGATAATAAATTAATTGATGCACACTTAAATCCTGTTCCGAAAATAAAAGAAGCACTAAAATTAAAAGAACTGATTACTGATAATTTGGCTATTATGGACACATCTGACGGTTTAATAGATGCTTTATATAAAATTGCCTCTGACAGCAAAAGAAATATTGAAATAGATATTAATAAAGTTCCTGTTGATAAAGAACTGATAGAATTTTGCAAGTATAACAATCTTAATTATAAAGACTTTGTTAAATGGGGTGCGGAAGACTATGAATTATTAATATGCGCTAACGAAGAAACATACAATAAATTAGATAAGAATATCTTTATTCCGATAGGAAAAGTTTTAAACAAAGACACAACTCCATACGTAAATATAAAAGATAACGGAGAAATTGAAAAAATCACTAAAGAAAAGTTTGACAAAATGTCATATAATCATTTTTAAGGGGATAATATGATAAGTGTAATTATTACGGCAGGCGGTTCTTCCTCAAGATTCGGACAAACAAATAAATTATTATATAAAATAAATGAAAAACCTATAATATATCACAGTGTTATGGCATTTTGCCGATTGGATTATATTGATGAAATAGTTATTTGCGCAAAGAAAGAAATAATTAAAGACTTAAAAGAAATCTTTGCAAACGAAAAGAAAATCAAGATAACAATCGGAGGAGATAACAGACAGCAGTCTGTATTAAACGGACTTAAATGCTGCACAAATTGTGAATATGTAATAATTCATGACGGAGCAAGACCTTTTATAAAAGAAGAAACCATCAAAAAATGTTTAGACATGGCAAAACAAACTTCAGCAGCCATAGTAGGTGTTAAGACTACGGATACTATAAAAATAGCCGATAAAAACGGTCAAATAATATCTACACCTAATAGAAATACATTATGGAATGCTCAGACACCTCAAATATTTAAATATAAAACAATTTTAACTCTCCACGAAAAATATAAAGGGCTTAATTTAACTGATGATGCTCTTCTGTATGAGAAGGAAGGATTAAACGTCAGTATTGTTGAAGGCGAATATTCAAATATAAAAATTACAACACCCTTTGATATAAAAAAATTGTAAATAAAAATAAATTTTCATATAAATAATGCGCAAAAAAAAAATTATTTGTTTTTGAAACACATGTAGAGATTAACGGACTTAATTATGAATATATTGTCCCAATATACAAATATAAATCAGACTATAGCCACAAACTCCTCAAATGGGAAGACGGGTTCAAAAGTTTGCAAAAACCCGAATTCTACAACAAAAACATCAATATTTTATGTTAATGACATACACGGGCAAGTACCCAAAATGCAAAGATTAGTTTCAGCAGCTGAGCATGCCGAAATAGCCGCCAAAAATAACGGGGCTGATATATTAAAATTATGCTCGGGAGATACCTTCATCGGTGCTGATAACAAAAGAGATACCGTAGCAGCAAGCTTTTTAAATATAGCCGAATTTGATGCTCAAACTTTAGGTAACCATGAATTTGATATTACAGCTTCAATTTGCGGTAAATTACTGAAAAACACTAATCCTAAAATAGTCGGCGCAAATTTAAATTTCCCTGATAATAATTCTGAACTTTCAAAGAAAGTTATACGCTCAACAATAGCCGAAGGTGAGAACGGTGATAAATACGGACTTATCGGTATTCAACCTCCGGATATGAGTGAAAGACTTAAGAAAAAAGAAGTTTTAGAAGGTATAACTATTGATAATTATGATGAAACACTCAATGAAATCAGAAGAGAGGTTGAAAAATTAAAGAGTCAAAATATAAATAAAATTATACTTTTATCTCACTCGGGCAACGATTTTGAAAGAAAAATAGCTCAAAGTGTTGACGGAATTGACGTTATATTGGGCGGACATTCTCATGACTTAGTTGAAGGAGTTAAAAATCAAGAAAATTTATTTTATTCTCCTTCAGGTGAACCTGTAATTATTACTCAAGCAGGAAGAGACGGAAATCATTTCGGAGTATTAAATATAGAATTCAATGATAAAGGACAACTGACTTATATACAAAATAACGTCAATGATACAAATGTCTACTCACCAAACATGTTAATGACAAAAGAAGCAGACAGAATTTTGGGCACTTCTCCCAAAATAGGAGTATTAAAAGATTCGGATCCGACACCTAAAAATTATTTGATAGAAGAAAATGCATGGGCTGATTTCGTAGCGGATGCATTGAAAGAAGAATTGGATGCTGAAGTTGTCTTGGTAAACTCAGCAAATTTCCGAGGGAGCGTAGATAAAGGGGATATAACAGAAAGAGATATAAACAGCATATTCCCGTTTAATAATAAAATGGCAAAAGTTAAATTAAGCGAAAAAGACCTTGTGGATGCAATAAAATTGTGCGGTAAAACATTATCAAATGAACACCATAAACCGGGGATTCTTCAAGTCTCAGGATTATCGTACACATTAGATTCAACGGGTAATTTAAAAGAGCTTTATTTTATTGATAAACAAAAGAACAAGCATCAAATAAATGTCGAAAATCCCGACCCCAATAAAATTTATACTGCTGTATATGATGAATTTTTATTAGGCGGCGGTGATAATTTAGAAATGTTAAAAAGAAAAGATTCCGATATCATTGAAAAATATGATTTTGAGAAGGGTGATGTAACAATAAATTATATTAAAAAGATAGGAAAGCCCTTTGAAGTAAGAAAAGATAACAGAATAATAATAGAATCTTAATTTTTTTAATAATCTTTATAAATATTTAATTTGACCTTTGTTTGCTTCTTTTTTACAATTAAAATAACAAAGAATTGTAACAGGATTTTTGGAGTATAAAAATGAATTCACGCAATGTTGCAGTTATAGGCTGCGGGATATGGGGAAAAAATGTTGTAAGAAACTTTTATAATTTAAATGCACTACATAGCGTTTGCGATTTGGATGAAGAGAACAGAAAAAACTTAAAAGAACAATATCCCGATATTAATTTAACGGCAGATCTTAATGAAATATTAAATAATCCCGAAATAAAAGCAGTAGCGGTTGTAACGCCAAGCCATACACACTATGGGGTAGTAAAAAAAGCAATAGAAGCAGGAAAACATGTCTATGTTGAAAAGCCAATATCTACGGTATCAGCTGAAGCCAAGGCATTAACCGAGCTTGCGGCAAAAAACAATATGGTATTGATGGTTGGACATCTTTTAATGTATCATCCTGCAGTAAACCGACTAAAAATGCTTATAAATGAAGGTGCATTAGGCGAAATAAGGTATGTTCAAAGTGACAGGTTAAATATTAATCATTTTAAAAATGACAGAAGTGTTATGTGGGATTTAGCACCGCATGACGTATCAATGACAAGCTATATTTTAGGTAAAGAACCCGTAAGAGTCATAAGTGCGGTCGGAGCTTCTTCCGATAATAACGACATTATGGACATTACACATGTTACAATTGAATATGAAGACAACATCATTGCACATATTTCTGACAGTTGGATTCATCCTCAAAAAAGAGTAAATCTGCTTGTCAGAGGGACTAAAGCAACGGCAATTTTTGATGACACATTAAGTGAAAATAAGCTTCAAATTTTTGAAAGCTCATCACCTAAAATATCAAAAACAGAAGCCCTTGATTATATTGAAATAGAACCGTTAAAATTAGAATGCCAACATTTCTTAAACTGCATAGAGCAGGGAAAACAGGCAAGAAGTGACGGTCATAACGGATTTAATGTTGTAAAAGTATTGGAAGAAGCGGAAAAAATAATGTTAGGAGAAAAAGTAAAGGCATTAGATTCTGTAAGCTTCGCACTATCAAGAAGTAAAAAGCAGTAACAAAGGGGACAAAATGGCGAATTTATTAACTATAATAAGAATGCTGTTAGCCATAATAGCAGTTGAATTTATATTTTCAGGGCGACCTGAACTTAGTTTGGCGGCATTTTTTATAACACTAATTGTTATCATTTTAGACGGTTTAGACGGTTATGTAGCGAGAATGCACAACGAAAGCTCCACCTTCGGTTCCGTATTTGACATAATAGGCGACAGAGTAGTAGAAAATATATATTGGATAGCCTTTGCCGTTACCGGTTGGGTTGGGGCTTGGGTTCCTATGGTTGTTGCATCAAGAGGAATTATTACTGACGGATTAAGGAGCATGGCTCTCGCTCAAGGATACACTGCATTTGGTTCTTCTTCAATGATGTCAAACCCTATTTGCCATTTCTTAACGGCTTCAAGATTTTCAAGAGCCTTATACGGTACAGCAAAAGCTGTTGTATTTCTTGTAATAATACTTACATACATACCGAATTTAGAGTATCTTAATATTTTAACTCATATTCAGCATTTTTATATTTCGGAATTTCAACCGACAATGATTTTAATTTCTAATATTTTAGTATATATTACCGTCGGAATGTGTGTAATAAGAGGTATACCCGTTATAATTGAGAGCAGAAGATTTATAAACAATGATAAAAAGTAAATATAACATAGTTCTTTTTGAACCGGAAATACCGCAAAATACAGGTAATATAGCAAGATTATGTGCCTGCACGGGGGCTCGATTATTCTTAGTGGGGAGACTTGGATTTTCACTTTCGGATAAGTATCTTAAACGTTCGGGGCTTGATTATTGGGAAAGTGTTGAAATAATTAAATATGATAACCTTGATTTATTAAAATCGGATTATAAAGATTCAAATTTTTACTATTTAACGACAAAATCTAAAAATATTTATACTGAAAGAAAATTTAAAGAAGGTGATTTTTTTATTTTCGGTCCTGAAACGAGGGGAATTCCCGAAAATATTCTTAATGAGAATAAGGAGATGTCAATAACAATTCCTATGAAAGAAGGTCAAAGGAGTTTAAATCTTTCAAATTCGGTTAGTATAGTTTTATATGAGGCAATAAGACAAAATGGCTAAATATATAAAAAAAGATTATGTATATGAAATGTTTCCGATAAGAGAAGAAACTGCGAATAAAGGAAGTTTCGGAAGAATATTAAACATATCAGGCTCAGACAGATATATAGGAGCAGCATATCTATCATCAGTATCAGCCCTAAAGACGGGTGCAGGTTTTGTCATGTTAGCTTGTCCCGAAAAAATAGTTCCGGCGATAGTTTCAATGGCACCGGAGATAACATTTTTACCTTTAAAGGATTCAAGTATTGACGAATTATCAACAGAAATGGAAATAGCAGACATAATATCAATCGGCTGCGGACTTACTACCCAAGATAACATTAAAAAATTAGTTATTGATGTATTAAAAAACAGAAAAAAAGAGCAAAAAATTATTGTCGATGCAGACGGAATAAATGCACTATCAACAGCGAATTGTGAAATATCTCTGTCTAACGGCATAATTACACCGCATCCAAAAGAACTTTCAAGATTATTAAACGTACAAACAGAAGATATATTAGAAAACAGAGAAAAATATGCAAGAATAGCATCTAAAAAATATGATTGTATTACGGTTTTAAAAGGTCATGAAACAATTGTTACGGACGGAGATACCATCTATATAAATACAACCGGAAACTCTGCTTTAGCTAAAGCAGGCAGCGGTGACGTATTAACGGGCATAATTGCAGGTTTATTGTCTCAAGATGCTGATATCTTAGATGCTGCGTTAATGGGAGTCTATTTGCATGGGCTATCGGGAGATATAGCCTCTGAAGACCTAACTCAATACAGCGTTTTAGCATCAGATACAATTGAGTATATTCCTTTTGCTATTAAAGATATTTTATCTGACGATTAAGTAAGGCAGTGAAAATGGTTGAACAAGAAACAGATATTTTAAGAGAAAAATTAGAAAAAAATAAAGAAGATTATGCTTCAATGGAGGCTTTAGCCATAAAGCTTTCAGACAGTGGTGAAAATGAAGAAGCATTAAAATTATTTATGCAATTAAAAAGTGTATTCCCCGATAATCCGCAAATTTTATACAACATAGGAATAATATTTGAAAAATTAAAAATGAATGATAAAGCTTTAATAGCATATGAAAGAGCTTTATCATTAGACAATAACGATAATGATATTATGTTCAATTTAGCGGTTATATATATTAAAACAAATAAATATGACAAAGCTGAAGAATTATTATTAAAAGTAATTGAAAATGACAGTAATGATGAAAATGCATACTTTCACTTAGGTGAAATCTATACACGTAAAAAAGATTTTAAAAAAGCGATTAATTTTTTAACAAAAGCAATATCTTTAGACGGAAATGATTTAATAGCTAAATTTTATTTAGCTTATGCATATAAATATGAAAACAATACAGAGCAAGCAATCAGATGGTATGAAGAAGTAATAAAACAGAATCCTGATTACAGCTGGGCATATTTTAATTTAGCTTCAATATATCAGGAGCAAAATAATGAAGCTAAAGCAATATTTTATTTGGAAAGAACGGTTCATACAAATCCAAATGATAAAAAAGCTATAAAATTATTGGTAAAACTGTTAATTAAAAGTCAAAAATATAATGAAGCAGAAAAAATATTAAAACAGTCATTAATCACTCATAGTGAAGATGCCGACTTATTATATTTAATTTCTATGGTATATAAAGATATGAATAACAAATTAAATTATACAAAATACATAAAATTAGCCTACGAACATAAAGAAACATTTACAGGCGATATAAAAAAATTAGAAGAGGAATTAAATTCAAAATAAAATGAGAACTCAATACAAAGTTCTCATTATAGCCGTGCCACTACCTATCGACAAAAAAGTACATAGTTTTATGATGTAATTTCTCCTTTAAAGGTAGATACACCCACAGATTACGCCTTAGTGCTGCTGTGTTCCCACCCTGACACGGTTCGGCGGTCTATGCCATAAATATCTTTACTATCAACGATTTCACACCAAGCCGCTATATTCTTTTATGCCTCACGGTAGGCTCTGCACCCCGCTATGCGTTCGGGTCAAGAAATCCGCAATGTTCCCGTGGAGCACGGCTTTTTTATTATAAACTGAAAATTTTTATCTTGCAATTATTTATCTTTGAATTTATACAGCAAATTCTGTTAATTTGACGTCACCCTGAAATTGTTTCAGGGTCTAAAGAAATGAGATGCTGAAACGAGTTCAGCATGACATGAAGTTTTAAGCCTGCCACTGCAGGATAAAGGTAGGATGTGTTATAAATAGTTTGGTTTGGTTTATTTTTAAACCTGCTCTGCAGGTCATTCTGAATTTATTTCAGAATCTAAAATTTTCGTGCAAATGTTTTAATAACAAGAGATTCTGAGCTCGCTTCGCTCCTCAGAATGACATAAATAAAAATTTATTCAAAAAGATGGATGCCACAAATATTATGACTGTATTTCAAGCATATTTGTCAGGAAATTATATATAAATCCCTTATCTTTTTCGTGACCTTGCAAGCAGTTTTAAGATTTCAATATAAAGCCATACAATTGTAACTAACAGTCCGTATGCTCCGTACCATTCATATTGGCTCGGATACATCCTTTTTGCACCGTTTTCTATAAAATCAAAATCAATTATCAGATTTAATGCAGCAACAAGTGCAATTAATGCATTTACTATTATACTCGTCTGTGAATTTTCACTAAAATATGGCACATTTATATTGAAAAACATCAATATCATTGATATTAAATAAAAAATACATATGGAAAATGTAGCCATAATTACAACAGATTTAAACATTTGAGTTGCTCTTATAAGATTCATTTTATACAGAACAGCCATAACAAGAACAGTTAAAATAGTTATGGCAGCAGCTTGAATAACTATTCCGCCGCCAACATAATCGTTTACATATATGGAAACACTTGAAATAAAGAATCCCTCAAACAGAGCATAAACAGGTGCTAAAGTCGGTGCTAAATTTGCTTTAAAAGGAATTATAAAACCCAATATAACAGAACCTATAATCCCGACTAAAGACAGTATATTAACAAAATCGGTATGTTTTAGTATTGATTGATAATAAACTAAACCTGCACCTGCCATCAAAATAAGTGACAACAATAATAATTTATTTATAGTACCTGATATTGTCATTGGTTTATCAGTTAATATCATATCTGTATCATTAAATGTTTTAAAAACCGGATTTGAACTCATATTACCTCCATAGTTTATACATGTAGATTATACCACATTTCAATATTTCGTGAGATTCTCTTGTTGAATAAGTAAGAAGTGAAAAGAGGTAAAAATGAATCATCGAATCAGAGATATAAAATCAAGACAAATATTAGATTCAAGAGGTATTCCGACAGTAGAATCCGTTGTTATTCTTGAAAACGGTATTACGGGAAGAGCTTCAGTCCCATCAGGTGCCTCAGTGGGAAAATTTGAAGCTGTAGAATTAAGGGATAACAATAAACATAATTATTTCGGAAAAAGTGTTTATAAAGCTGTTAACAATATTGAAAAGGTTATCAAGCCTGCCTTAATTGGACAAAATCCTTTTAATCAGAAAAAAATTGACCTTATTATGTTAAAAAAAGACGGAACAAAAAACAAATCAAGATTGGGGGCAAATGCAATATTGAGCGTATCTTTAGCTAATGCACGAGCTTGTGCCAATACTTTAGGCTTACCATTATACAGATACTTAGGCGGAATAAACGCAATGACACTTCCGATTCCAATGATGAATATTCTGAACGGAGGAGTTCATGCTAATAATAAATTGGATTTTCAAGAATTTATGATTCAACCGGTATCAAGTTGCGATATAAAAGAAAGCATAAAAATGGGTGCGGAGGTTTTCCATGAATTAAAAAAACTGCTTAATTCAAAAGGATTCTCTACATCAGTAGGAGATGAAGGAGGGTTTGCCCCTGACTTTAAGAACAATTCAGAAGCTCTTGATGCTATAACTACAGCTATTAAGAACAGCGGTTATAATGAAAATCAAATTAAAATCTGTATAGATTGCGCATCCTCGCAATTATATAAGAACGGCAAATACATTTTACTCGGAGAAAATAAAGAATTAACAACAGTTGAAATGATTGCTTACTTGGAAAAACTTATAAAAACTTATCCGATAATATCTATTGAAGACGGTTTAAGTGAAGAAGATTATAACGGTTGGAAATTAATGACTGACAGATTAGGTAATACTTGCCAATTGGTTGGTGATGATTTATTTGTCACAAATTACAAGAAATTAGAAAACGGTATAAAAGAAAAAATGGGAAATGCAATTTTGATTAAGCCAAATCAAACAGGGACTTTATCTGAAACACTCGATACCATTCTTTTAGCTCAAAAATATAACTATAAAGCCATCATTTCACACCGTTCGGGCGAAACAGAGGACACCTTTATATCAGACCTCAGTGTTGCAACAAATTCAGGACAAATAAAAACAGGTTCAATGTCAAGAGGAGAAAGAACCTGTAAATATAATCAACTTATAAGAATTGAAGAAGAATTAACCGATTCATAAAATTATTACTTTTTTTCGTTTTTAATATTTTCCGCAACATGAAATTTTGTTGTCCCCGTTTTTTTATTTCTGTATTCATAAATCATCTTAGGAATAAGATACCCTAAGAATAAACAGGAAATTCCAACATTTGCACCTACTGAAGCTATTTTTAAAATCTTAAGTTTATTGATAAATTTACTAACAGGCATATTCGAACATTTATAACATTTATCAATATTCTTAAGATTTTCCGCCAATTTCTCCGCTTCTTTTAAATCTATATATTTAGATGTATCTATAAATATTTTGCCGGTTTTATCTTTTACGGTTGAAACTATTTTCGATTGTTTCGCTGCCTTGACAAGAATATTATCAGGATTTTCCGTAAAGAAATTAAGTTTTTCGGTTAATGACTTCATATTTTTCGGCATTTTTGCCAAATCAGACAATATTTTATTATCATTTAAGGCTTGAACTAAACTCTTATCCGAAATCACATCAATTGAAGCATCTATAGGCTTTTTCAAAACTTTTAAGGAAAATTTATTAATTCCTTTTTCAATCAAATTACCAAACCCGTATATAAAGAATAGGAAACCGCCTTCTTTTATTGCGTGCTCACAAAATTCAACTTTATTTCTTGAACATGATAGTCTTTCCGTAGTAATACCGGCATCAATGATTTTCATATTATGAACGGGGTTAAACAAAACGCCTTCCGTCATTGATTTTACAATACCTTTAAATGAAGGCGAATTATTACCTGTTTTGACTTGCGTTTGTAATTTATTATCATTTACATTATTATTCATTTCCTTTTTTACAATATTTTTTGTATTATTCTGCTTCATTTTAGTCAGAAATAAAAATGCACCTAAAGTTAAAGCAGTAGCAGCCATAACTTTTGAAATATATAAATTTTTAGCTTTTTTACCCCCGTCTGTTAAACAATTTTTTATTGCTTCTTTTACACTTTGCGTTTTATTATTTGTCATAATCCCTTTTGCATTTTTTAAAGCCCATGCTGAATATTCTTTATTTGCAATAATTCTCGGGTCTACTTGAGGATTAATTTTTGCTTTTTTGTATATAGTTTTATCAATTAAAAATTTAAAAAACGGTATACCGCCAATCCATATGGCTTGAGTTCCGAATTCATCAATGCCTCTGTCAATTCCTTCAACTAATCCGCCTTCTTTATATGACTTATAAGTAAGACTCATTGAATCAACTCCGTCTTTTACCATTATAGGCACCAAAGATTCTTTATTTCCTAACGTTGAAATTAATTTTGTTGTTACTGCTTGTACAGACATTCTTTTTCCCTTCAATATACTAACTACAAGCCCCATATAAGATTATTTAATTTGACAAACGGGGCATTTGCCTTTTTTATATTGTATCTGCGTCGTATACTTATCATTTTTTCTCCTTTTTTGCATAAAAAAAGCCTTCTATATTTTCTATAGAAGGCTTTAAACTTATATTCCTGCACAGCAAATATCGTGTACGATTATCTCGTAAAGCCTCCTTTTCCTATTTGGCGTCGATTTTGCATGTGTAACATTTGTTTTTTCCTTTTATTTACCTGTTAATATATTAACACGTATTAATAATTTGTAAAGTATACAAAAAACTATTCTGCTGCTGTTTCTTGTTCTTCTTCAATTTCTTCTTTAAGAACTTCCGATGCACTTACCGTAACACCTAAAGATACTTTAACTTTAGATGTTAACTTAATTTGCATTGTAAAATTACCTAATCTGTTGATTGGAGAATCAAGAGAAATAGTTTTTCTGTCAATTTCAACATTAGCTTTAGCTTTAATTTCTTCTGCTAATTTTTTAGTTGTTATAGCACCGAATAACTTACCGCTTTCACCTGCTTTTGCAGAGAATTCAAGCGTTCCGATAGCTTCAATTTTCTTAGCTGTTTCCAAAGCTTCGGCATGCAGTTTTTCTTGTTTTGCTTTAATTCTTGCAAGATTCTTTTCTCTGTTTTCTTTAGCACCTTTTGTTGCTATTTCGGCAAAATTTTGAGGTAATAAATAGTTTCTTGCATATCCGTCTTTTACGGATACTATATCACCTGCTTCACCTATATTTTGTACATCTTTCTTTAGGATAACTTCCATTTTTTATCTCCTTTATTAATCATAATAATAAAAACATAATTAATTGTCACTAAATATTAATCAATATTTACGGCAAAATTAATTATTTTCTATAATAGCGTTAAGGTCTTCAACCATTTTATCAGGATCAATTCCATGAACTTTTGCTCCTGCTTCAAGATTTTCAAATCTTGCCGCAGCACAACCTATACATCCTAAACCGTACTTTTGAAATATTTCCAATGTCTCGGGATAATTTTGTACTATTTCTATTAAGCCCATATCTTTAGTAATTTTTCCCATTATAAATTCCTTTCTTTGATTTTTTAATAATAATCATTAAAAATTATACATCAACCAAAAAGAAAGGTATATATGTTTAGTTTTATTTTAGAAATATTCTGCAAAGACCCCATCATCGGATTATCACAATTCGATATTCAAAAGAAGAATTCGATATTCAAGAGTAAGCATTCAAAGTTATTTAAACCAAGAAACAATGCATTCAAAAATTTTACTGATCCGATTGTTTATCATCTTTAAGTAATTTCTCAAAATCAGAAGGCTTTATGCTTTGAATAAAGTTTCTGAATTCTTCGGATTCGGCTTCATCTTTTTCACTGTTGCAAGAAACACTGCCGTCAGCTAATACCTTTGCGGACACAAAAATAGGGGCATCAACCCTTATGGCAACAGCTATAGCATCGGATGGTCTTGAATCAATTGCCAATTCTTCACCGTTATCGTTTGATAAATATATTGTAGAGAAATATGTTTCTTTTTCAACATCGTTTATTTCAATTCTGTCAACACTATAACCGGTTTTAGCAATAATATCGGCAATTAAATCATGTGTCATAGGTCTTAAGACTTTGATATTCTCAATTTTTCTTATTATTGCACTTGCTTCGGCAGAACCAATCCATATTGGCAATGCTTTTCTGTTCTCTTTATCGTTTAAAACAATTATCGGAGAACCGCTTGCCGTATCTATTGCTATACCCATTACTTTCATTTCTAACATTATTTTATTCCTTATAATAATTTAGTTAATATTTCAGGTCCGTCATCAGTAACATGAACAGTGTGTTCAAAGTGAGCGGATGCTTTTTTGTCTTTTGTAACAACGCACCATCCGTCATCCAAGACTTCTACGTCATCACATCCTAAGTTTAACATGGGTTCTATGGCAATTACCATACCTCTTTCTAAAACTAAAGGATTATTTGTTCTGTAATTATATACGAAAGGATCTTCATGCATCTGTCTTCCCACACCATGTCCTCCGTACTGTCTTACAATTCCCAAATTATTAGCCTTTGCAA
This sequence comes from Candidatus Gastranaerophilales bacterium, assembly GCA_947625345.1. Lineage (GTDB taxonomy): Bacteria > Cyanobacteriota > Vampirovibrionia > Gastranaerophilales > Gastranaerophilaceae > Avigastranaerophilus. The sequence goes on along the minus strand of CANQNX010000014.1, from coordinate 3,923 downwards.
CATCTTCTATAGCACCTGCAACATTTTCAAGTCTGTCATTTGATTTCATATGTTCCAATCCTGCAAAAAGTGCTTCTTGAGTGGCTTTTAACAATCTCTTTTTATCTTCTGAAATTTCTCCGACAGGATAAGTCCAAGCGCTGTCACCTACAAACCCTTTATAAGTAGCACCTACATCAATACTTATAATATCACCCTGTTTTAATACAACATTTTCCGAAGGAAATCCGTGAACTACCTGTTCATTAACAGAAGCACAGATTGTTGCCGGAAAACCGTGATACCCTAAAAAAGTAGGATCTGCTCTGTTTTCCTTTATTATTTTATATGCAAGTTCATCAAGCTCTTTCGTTGTTATACCTTCTTTCACCGCCTCTTTCATATTGGCATGAACAAGTGCAACTATATTTCCTGCCTGCTTCATTATATTTACTTCAAACTTTGATTTTTTATGAATGGACATATTCTTTGATTTCTCCCGTCAAATTTTTATAGATTTCTTCAATAGGAAGGCTTGCATCTAATTTAATCAGACAATTTCTTTTATCATACAATTCTATTAAAGGAGCTGTCTGATTAAAGTATGTTTCAAATCTTTTCACTGCAACTTCTTCGGTATCATCATCACGTCTGATTAACTTACCGCCGCATTTTTCACATTTTTCGGTATCTTTTAATTTCATTGTTTTTAAATTGTAAATTGCGCCGCAAACAGAACATGAACGTCTGTTAACAAGTCTTTCAACCAATTTATCCTGCGATACTTCAAAATAAAATACTTTTAAAACAAATTCGCAATTATTATTAACTTCTTTTAAAATTTCATCCAAAGCATAAGCTTGCTCCAAACTTCTCGGATATCCGTCAAGAATAAATCCGTTATTACAATCTTGTTTTAAAAGTCTGTTTTTTATTATCTTTGATACTAATTCTATCGGAACTAACTGCCCCTTTTCCATATAACTGTTAGCTAATTTACCTTCATCCGACCCCGAAGCAACCTCTTCTCTTAAAAGAGAACCCGTATCTATATGCGGAAGATTATAATCTTTTGAAAGCATTTTCGTCTGCGTTCCTTTTCCGCTGCCCGGAGGGCCGATAAAAATATATTCCTGTTTCATTTTTTCTCCTACCTTTTCAAAACAATTATATCACGAGAATTAGAAAAGGAGCTTTTTCAAGCTCCTTTTCTCTATTGTTTCAGGAAACTTTCATAATTCTTAGGCAGTAAGTTTGTCTTAACCTGATTTATAAAGTCAAGTGCAACTCCCACCATAATTATTAAAGATGTTGCTCCAATACCTTGTAAAGTAGTAATACCTGTCATTTTACAAGTTAACGAAGGAATTAATGCTATTACCGCCAATGAAATTGCACCGATAAATGTTGTTTTACTCAATATTTTATCTAATGCATCAGCAGTCGGTTTTCCGGGTTTTATCCCCGGTATTGATGAACCGTATTTCTTTAAATTATTTGCTATTTCTTTTGGCTGCATATTCGGAATTATTGATGCATAAAAGAATGTTAAACCGAATATTAAAAGAAAATAAACAACATTATAAGAAATACTTGACGGACTGAAGAAATTAGCCATATGGATAATTATATTTCTGAGTGTTTCATTTTGTATATTTGCCTGTCCGAATATTCCCAATATTGTTGTAGGGAACAATAATATAGCAATGGCAAATATTATAGGCATTACGCCTCCCGGATTCAGTTTAAACGGTATATATGTATTAGTACCTCCGTATACTTTATTACCAACCTGTCTGCGAGGATTTACAATAATAACTTTTCTTGCTGATTCTTGCATAATAACAATAAAAATCATTGTCGCAAAAAATATTACGAGTAAAACCAACAACCCCGGTTGCAAAGCAGGATTACCGCTAACAAGAGTAGCCGTTTGCCCAGTATAGAAGGGTATTTTAGATATGATACCGCAGAATATAAGCATTGAAGCACCGTTTCCTATACCTCTTTCCGTCATTAATTCAGCCATCCACATCGTAAATGCCGAACCTGCCGTTAATATTATTATTGAACCTATTGCAAAAGAAAACAGAGGAACATTATGCATAATAGCACTGCTTGCTGTTTTTATAAGGTAAACCACGAATACCATAGATTGAATTATAGCAATTACAATTGTAAATATTCTTGTATATTGAGAAATTTTTCTTCTTCCTGCCTCACCCTCTTCTTTTTGCAGTTGTTCCAAATGAGGTATAACTGCAGCTAATAATTGCATTATAATCGAAGAAGTAATATAAGGCCCTATACCTAAAGCTATAATTGATACGTTACCAAGTGCACCACCTGAAAACATATCCAAAAAGCCTATCAAATTATTCGTAGCAGCTAAATTTGCAAAATTTTGCGCATCTATCCCGCACAAAGGAATTTGTGTACAAAGACGAAAAATGAATATCATCAACAAAGTAAATAATATTTTTTTCTTAAGTCCCTGTATATTAAGGTTTGAAAGCAATGTTTGCAAATTTTGCTGGTTTGGTGTGTACTGCTGCATTATACTAACTGAGCCTTTCCGCCTGCTTTTTCAATTTTTTCTTTTGCTGTTGGAGTAAAGTATCTTGCATTAACAACTATAGCTTTTTCTATATTGCCGCCGCCTAAAACTCTTAATTCCTGAGCTTTAGATGAAACTTTACCGATTTCTTTTAAAGATTCTATATTTATTTCATCAAGTTGTATATTAGCCAAGTCTCCAACATTTACGGAAGCATAGCATATTGCATTAAAATTAGTAAATCCTTTTAATTTAGGCATTTGTCTGTAACCGGGCATTTGACCGCCTTCAAATCCTCTTTTGGAGCTACGACCTGAACGCTGTCCTTCACCGTTATTACCACGGCATGATGTTTTTCCCATGCCTGATGATCTTCCTCTGCCTACTCTTTTTATTTTATGTGTTGAACCTTCTTGAGGTCTTAAATCTTCTATTTTTATTCTTTCTGCCATTTTAATTACCTTTCCGATTATTCAGCAACATTTAATAAGTGAGGTATTGAATTTACCATACCCATTATTGTTGCGGATTTTTGATGTTCCACTGTTTGGTCTTTTTTGGTCAAACCAAGTGCTTTTGCAACTTTAATTTGTTTTTGTGTTGAACCTATAAGGCTTTTTACTAAAGTAATTTTTATAGTTTTATTTTTATTTGTCATTGTTTTTAATCCTCTTAGTTAAGCATATCTTTTAATGATAAACCACGTCTTTTTGCAACAATATCAAAGGGCTTTAACGATTGGAGTGCTTCTAATGTAGCATTAGCAGCGTTTAATGGAGATTTAGACCCTAATGATTTGCTTAATATATTTTCAATTCCTGCAAGTTCTAACACTGCACGAACAGCGCCGCCTGCTATAACACCGGTACCTTGTGCCGCCGGTTTTAACATTACGCTGCCTGCACCTGAACGTCCTGTTATCGGATGAGGTATTGTTGTTTTGTATATCGGAACATCTATTAAATTTTTTCTTCCGTCTGCTACTGCTTTTTGTATTGCAATAATTACTTCTGCTGCTTTTGCACAGCCTACACCAACTTGTCCGTTTTTATTACCTACTACTACAATTGCTCTAAAGCTTAATTTTTTACCGCCTTTTACAACTTTTGTAACTCTTCTTACTTGAATTACCTGTTCTTTCCATTCTGTTTGTTGTACTTCAGGCATAGTTTCAATCTTTTTTTTCTTAGATTTAGTTTTAGTTTCTTCCACTTTAATTACCTTTCTTTAAGTTATAAACCCTAAAAAATAAAAACAATCAAAATAGCAACTTAAATTTATTTAAGTTAATTTGATATGTTTAGGTTGGATTATAATTTTTCTGACTTTTTAATTTTATTATATAAATATTTAAAATCAAGTATGATTTACGAAATCTTTAAAAATT
>CANQNX010000013.1 GCA_947625345.1 Candidatus Gastranaerophilales bacterium | reverse complement strand
TAATGCAATAGGAGTTAATGCATTAAAAGAAAACAGCGGTTCAAACAATAATGCAATCGGATTTAATGCATTAGCAAGTAATCCCGGTTCTTCAAATAATGCAATCGGTACCGAAGCTATGTTAGAAAACAAATCAGGCAGTCAAAACAATGCAATGGGATTTCAGGCGTTGATGCATAATAGCGGCGGTCAAAATAATGCAATGGGATATCAGGCTTTGCTGTATAACAACGGTTCATATAATAATGCAATAGGAAGAAGTGCATTAATGCAGAAGAAAGACCCTAAAGGCGCATCACAAAATAATGCCATAGGCGACAGAGCATTAATATATAATGATGGAGGTTCATATAATTCAGTCATTGGTGATGATGCAATGATGTATAATTCAGGTGCTTCAAATGTAGCTATCGGCGATAATGCAATGACATATAATTACGAAGGTACGAAAAATGTAGGGGTTGGTGCTCACGCGGCAGAAAGTTTAAGAGGCGGTCAAAATAATGTTGCAATCGGATATTATGCACTTAATCATGGACCAAGTACAAGTTCTGCGCAAAGTATTCATGATATTGTTGCAATCGGAACAAATGCATTACAATATCCTTCAAATAATATGTCAAACAATATAGCAATAGGAACTAATGCATATAGCGGTGATTCAAGCAAAAAAGTTTCAGGCACTGAAAATGTTATTATTGGTACTAATGCAGGTAAAAAACTTAACTCTTCTCATAATGTAGCGATTGGTCATGATGCTATGCGAAATACTGTTTCTGGAGATAATAATACAGTAGTTGGATATTTATCAGGAACAAATATAAAAGGTGACAGTAATATTGCTATGGGAGAATATACATTATATTCAAATGGGGATGATAGTTCTGCGACTCAAAGTTTTAATATTGCCATAGGTAAAGAATCTTTAAGAAATTTAAAAACCGGTAGCTATAATGTAGCATTAGGATGGAATACCTTAAGAGACATGAATGACGGATTTTATAATATAGCAATTGGTGAACAGGCTTTAAGAGCAACAAGTCATTCAAATACAAATATAGCAATAGGCGGACACGCTTTTGAAAAATTAACTTGTAATAATGATACAGAATGCAGAGAAAATATAGCAATTGGACAATCTGCGGGAGAAAGCTATATTAACGGATATGACAATATCTTTATAGGGCATTGGGCAAGTTTTGTAGGTGACGGCTACAGGAATATAGCAATTGGTTATGCTGCAGGTGCAAGAAACTCAGGTAATAATAATATTTTTATCGGACAAGGATTACAAGGCGGAGGAGTTCAAAATAATAAGATATATATTGGTTCAGACGTTAATGGAGCTTTGATTGAAGGAGATATGCTTCAACAAACTTTACGCATTCATGGTGATTTATATGCAAACAATTTCCCTACCTCCTCCGATATTCGTTTAAAGAACATAAAAGGCGATAATAACTCAGGACTTGATAAAATTAATCAAATACACGTAGTAAATTATACGTTTAAAAACGATGAAAAACAGACACCTCGTGTAGGGGTTATAGCGCAAGAGCTTCAAAAAATATTCCCCAATTCCGTTATAAAAGATGACAAAGGATTTTTAGCCGTTATAAAAGACGAAATATTCTATGCATTAGTTAATTCCGTAAAAGAGTTATGCATAAAAATATCCTGTCTTGATAAGAGAGTTCAGGCTTTAGAAAAACAAAACGAAGAATTAGTTAAACGTATAGAAAAATTAGAGAATGAAAAATAAGATATAATAATCACAATTAATAATTACTTCCATTGCAGTCAAGTATTATGACTGCTTTTTATTGTGCATTATATCTGTTTTTGTAATATACTATATGTGTCAGAGGATTTTAAATCATGTATAAAACAGATGATAACCAATTTGGATGTTTGACAAGCCGAAAAAATAATAAATATGATTCCATTATTGATAAGAAAAATGGTTCAGAAAGTTTGAATATGCTTTTTAAAAATTATAAAAAACAATTCAGACCAATTGATGTATTATTATCGGATAACGACATAGCCATTGCAAAACTCAGCAAGCTTATTGTTAATCTTCAAACCAAAAGTTTAAGATACAAAACTAAGTCAAAATCAGATAAATTTGTTTTATAATTTTAGTTTTTATCAACAGGAACAGTGACTTTCGCAGCATTTTTTAAAGAGAAAAAAATATTTCTGTATGCTTTTGAAAGTTTAATTTCATTTTCTTTATTTTGTTCAATTTTTTCGTTGTTTTGCAATTCAACAACAAATTTAACTAACCTTGGATTCATAAATTCACACCTTATCTTCTACCACAATTATATAAAGTATTTTTTTTATAAAAAATTGCGCAGCGTATTAAGAATGTTAACTTTATACCTTCTTTTTAAAATTATTTTTTATTTTCTATCATTCTGAAATAAAATCGTGAATTAATCTCACCGCCGATTAATACAATTAATGATGTGTAATATAGCCAAACCATTAATATTGCTACCGCACCGATTGTTCCGTATACTTTATTATAAGCATTTAAATTACTCAAATACAGAGAAAAACACCACGAACCAATCATCCAAAACAAACTGAAAAACAATGTACCCGGAAGAGCACTTTTAAATTTAATTTTATCATTACCCTCGATAGCCGGAAGTATATAATAATTACCAATTGCGCAAAATGCAAGTGCAATATATGATACGGGCCACCTTACTATCCCGATTATATCGATTGATAATTGGGACAATGCAGTATATTCAATCAAAAAATTTAAAATCACTTTTCCCAATACAATTAAATTTACGGATAAAAACAGTGCGAGTGAATTTACAAAAACCATTAAAACGGACAGAATTCTTGTATATATAAAACTTCTTGTTTCTTCAATGGCATAAGCTCGGTTCAATCCTTTTATTATACTTGCAATTGCATTTGCAGCAAGTGCTATCGTAATTATTAAACCGAATATGGCAACCAATTTACCCTGTTTAAATATCATTGCCTCATTTAATGTATTAAAAATCAGGTTCGCAACATCTTTTGGAGCAATATTGGTAATAAACGTCAATATAGGTTCAATCAATGTTTTTTTACCAACCCACGCAAACAAAGAAGTCAAAAATAACAGAAATGGAAACAGTCCCAATATAAACCAAAAAGCCATTTCTGCAGCTACACCGCAAAAGTCCTGATCAATAATCTTTTTTATCAAATTTTCTATAAATTTTCTCATTTGATTTCACTTTGTATACATTCTAACAATTTATCATAAGCTATATTTATGGGTTTGTTAATGGTACATCCGGCCGCAAATGTATGACCGCCCCCGTTGAATATTTTTACAATCGGCGTTATATCAATATTTTTACTTCGTAAACTAACCTTTGTATTTCCTTCATTATTCTCTTTTAAGATTGCAGCAACCTCTACGTCCTTTGATGTTCTTAATACTTCAACTATGCCCTCTGAAAAATCTTCGCTCGCATTATATTTTTTCATATCCTCTCTCAAAATTTTTGTTACGGCAATCTTACCGTCATTATAAAACCTTGCATTATTAAGAATATGCAATTGAAATTCAAGCATATTCTGAGGTTTTGATTCATAACACAACCTGTATTCTTCACAAGGTGATACACCCTTTTCCACTAATTCGGATGCCATTTTAAAAACCTCGGGAGTTGTATTTTCATACCTGAAATTACCCGTATCAGTCATTAATGAGGTATACAAATATTTTGCAATATCACAATTTATTTCTATACCCCAATCTTTGAATATTTTATACAAAACCATTCCGACACATGCGGAATCAGGCTCATTTATGTTGATATCCCCGTAGCCTATATTGGTTTTGTGGTGGTCAATATTTACTTTTAACTTAGCAGAATCATATATTTCCACGCCTGAAATTAACCTGTCTTTTGATGCAACATCTACTGCAATTGCTACATCATATATCTTTTTTTTATCAATATCTTCAACACTTTTTAATCTGTCATATTTTGGCAAATATGTATATACGGAAGGCAATTTACCTATGTATACCGAGTCAACTTTTTTATTAAAATTTTGCTCTAATACTTCACTTAAAGATAAATTTGACCCTAAAGTATCTCCGTCAGGATTTACATGTGAAAAAATTATTATACTTTCTGCCTTCTCAATTGCAGTTCTTAATTCTTTATTAATACTATTCATATTTTCAGCAATTCTATAAAATGATTATACAATAAAGCCTGACAAATACCAAAATTTTAATATTATGATAATATATTTTTAGAGGTTATTATGAAAAAAATAGGAATTACGGGGAATATTGCAAGCGGTAAATCTAAGTTTGAAAGTTTTATCAGAAATTTTAATCTTATAGTAATTGATTCCGATAAAATTGTTCATAATTTGCTCTCTTCGGATAAAAATACAATAAATGAAGTTATTACCGCTTTTAAAGACGATGATATTTTAAATCCTGACGGTTCTTTATCAAGAGAAAAATTAGGCAGTTTAGTTTTTAACAATCCATATAAGAAAAAAATTTTGGAGAGCATCTTACATCCAAAAGTTTTTGATGAAATTGACAGATTATGTGAAATTAATAATAATGAAAAACTTATTTTTATATCCCTTCCCCTTTTATTTGAAACTAATTCTCAAAACATGTTTGATAAAGTAATTTTTATCTCCTCCGAAAAAAATATTCGTTTATTAAGGCTTATAAAAAGGAATAATTATTCGGAGGAATATGCCCTTTTAAGAATTAATTCTCAAGATGATGAGGAAGAAAAAATTGAAAAATCCGATTATGTTATATATAACAACTCGGATTTAGAAACATTTAAAACTCAAGCTTTAAATATTATTAAACATTTACTTAATATCTATTCGACCTGAGGTCATTTTTAATATTGAAGATTTATAGAAGTCGGTATTTATATTTAAATATCCGCCAAGAATTAATATTGAAAACAGAAAATCTCTAATTTCTTCGATATTATCACTTGAATTTTTTATTGTATTTAATAAATTATTAAATTTCATATAAATTTTATTAAAATACATGTTTTGAGCTTCAGAAATATCAACCTTTAAACCCAATTTGCCTGCACACTCAAAAATATTCAATATTTTGTGCAACCTATGTATTTCAAAGTTTTTTATAAAATTATATATTGATTTTTGAATCTGCTTTGAAAATATATCACTTGTCGGCTTTTTATCAATTTGAATTTTAAATAAATCAGCCTCTTCGGAAATATTGACGGCATCTTGTATAATTGCATCATCAATTATATTATCACAATCCAAAAACAGACTATTAAAGTCATTTGAAAGAGTATACTGAGCCGCAAGTTTATATTCCAAAGGAACTTCTATTCCTAACTCAATAAGCTGCAATATTGAGCTTTTACCTTCATTATATACATCTCTGTAATTATTTGAAAATTTATTCAGCTTATCTTTTAATGACTTGGATATAATATTACTTCTGTCTTCAATTAATATATCTTTTAATGTGTAATAATCATTACCAAAAATATTGTCTAAAGCTCTGATTAACTCTGTTACAGGATAATGAAGATATATATCCATAAGTTTTTTTGTAATATCAGAAATATTTTCGGTCTCATCATATTTTTTTATTGCACAGTGAAAATCACCTTCCGAGAACTGCAATGAAGCAAAGAAGAAATCGAATTTCTCAAGCGTAATTTTAGACTCAATTTCTATTCGTCCGACGGTAAACCCTGTAGTCCCTTTTGATATATGTTTGTAAAAATGTTTTTTAATATTATAACAATATAAACTTGAAAAATCCTCATACTGTGTATGCGTTGAAGAAATAGCCCACAGTGCAGCTATTTGTTTAACTGAAACAGAAGATGGTTTTACAAACCTTTCATACACATCTTTACCGGTACCAAAAGAAGGAATATTACTTTGTGCTTTTGATAAAATTTTAAGAAATTCGCTTTCAATATCTTTATCAGAAAATGTTCTTGCTAACTCCATTGCCCTTAGTGCATATTTCATTATCTGAACTGTTTCAATTCCCGATATTTCCGCAAAAAACCATCCGCAGCTTGTAAACATTAACAATGCCTGTCTTTGCATTTCCATAAGTTTTAAAGCATTTATTTTATCCTGCTTTTCAAGCGGATATCTTTGATACTTTTCAAAATAAGTATTAATTGTAGTTTTACATCTGTCTATAATTACATCTATATAACCGTTACGAGCTTCCCAAACATCCTTAAAATATTTTGAAGCATTTTCTTCAAAAATTATAATTAATTCATCTCTTACATAATTCAAAGCTTCTCTTAAAGGCTTCCTCCACTTTTGATTCCAACCGTATCCTCCGCCTGTGGAACAGCCGCAATCATCACACCATCTTCCGACACCGTGTGCACAGCTCCAAGAAGATACGTCTTTTATATCAACCTCCCAATCAACTCCCTCTTTTTCAAGATAATTGGCATAATTAATTATTTCAAAACCTTCATCCTCGGCACGTATTTTTAATATATATGACAGCGCCATATCACCGAATTTTGTGTGATGTCCGTAGCTTTCTCCGTCCGTTGCAATATTTACGAGCTGATTATAATTTCTTTTATCTGATATTCCTTCTTTCAACCTCGCAATAAACCTGTTACCATCCACCAATAAATTATCAAATGCAACCGATTTTGATATAGCTCCGTCATAGAAAAATAAATCAATATACTTTGTTTTATCCGATTTTATGTAATATCTGTAAGCTCTTGCAGGATCAATGCTTCCCCAGCTTACATCTTCCCACTCTGAATCTTTGTTAAGCGGTCTTACCGCTTTTGCCTGATACGGAGAAAGAATGGTAAATTTTATTCCGCAATCCGCCAAAGCTTCTAATGTTGCATCATCACAAGCAGTTTCCGCAAGCCACATTCCCTCAGGCTTTCTTCCGAACCTGTACTGAAAATCTTTTATACCCCATATTATTTGAGTATATTTATCATTTTTATTCGCTAAGGGCATTATTATATGATTATATACCTGAGCAAGAGCATTTCCATGCCCGTTATTTAACGCAGCACTTCTAATATCAGCTTTAATTATTCTGTCATAAGAAAAGGGTGAATGTATTTCCATCCAGGATAACAATGTCGGCCCCATATTAAAGCTTATATAATCATAGTTATTTACTATGTCCATTATTTTATTTTCCTGAGTGACAATTTTAGAAACGGAATTTGGGGTGTAGCATTCTGCAGTAACTCTATCATTCCAATCATGAAAAGGATTTGCACTATCTTGTTTCTCAATTGTTTCTATCCAAGGATTTTCCCTCGGCGGTTGATAAAAATGACCATGTATTGTTAAATAAGCTTTTTTATTTTCCTTCACAACTATCTCCCGAATGCCTTACTCAGAACTTATTTTTTTTCATCAGTTTTTTTATTCTTTTGACATATTATTTCCATAGATTTTATGTCTACCCATGGATCACCCAATGCTGTTGAAAAAACTTTACCTGTTATTTTTATTTTATCTCCCTGTTCCAAATCAATATATTTTTCGGCATTTTCTCTCGATAAAAATATTTTCATTTCAGATAAAGGTATAATATGATTTGGAGCATCATCTCTTTTAATTAGTACCCCAATATACTTTTCCGCCTCTCTTAATGCGGGTTTATAATCCAAACCCAAAGATGAAAATGCAATAAATTCAGCATTAAAAGTAATATCCTTATTTAAATACATATATGGATTATTAACAACACTCAAAGGCGAAACTTCTATTGCTTTTACGCTTTGTACGGCACTACTTTTAGGTGCTTCCCTGACAGGTGCAACGGCACTGGGGGCACAATAAACTTCTGATGTCGAAAAAACAGACATAACAGCCATTAAAACCAATATTATATTTAATTTTTTCATAATAACCTCTGAATACTAATATAAGACTATTACCATTTTAGCATATTTTATGAAAAAATTAATATATACAAAAGGGTATATACATAAAAAACGGACTGAAACATATTTTTACCGAACTATTTTTTTAATAATACCTTTTCGCAACCCCGAAAGACAGTGTTCGTCAGTTTCAATCCGCATTATTATTATGACAGATTTTTTATTCGATAACACTGCCTTATAGTATTAATTTTTCGTTATTTTATTAATTCTTAAAAGGTAGTTCTGTAGTGCTACTTATATGCCTAAAATATTACCGCATATAAGATTCCCCATTTTATCAGTTCCGACCGTTTCCATGCCTTTTTGTTCAATATCTTTTGTTCTGTATCCGTCTTTTAAAACTTTTCTTACCGCATTTACAATATCATCGTGCATTTCATTCAAATTAAAAGAATATTTCAACATCATTGCCGCTGATAATATTGTTGCAATGGGATTTACAACATTCATACCTTTTAAATCCGGAGCACTTCCGTGTATTGGCTCATACATTGCATATTTACCGTCAGATAATGAAGCACTCGGTAAAAGTCCTAATGAACCTGACAGCATTGAAGCTTCATCAGAAAGAATATCACCAAATATATTTCCCGTTAATATGACATCAAACTGTTTGGGATTCCTTATTATCTGCATAGCTGCATTATCTACATACATATTAGACAACTCTGTTTCAGGGTAGTCTTTTGATACTTCTTCAACAATTTCTCTAAACAATCTTGATACGTCAAGTACATTTGCTTTATCAACGCAGCATACTTTTTTATTTCTTTGAGAGGCAACTTTAAATGCTACATGTGCTATCCTTCTTATTTCACTCTCGTAATAACACATATTATTAAAACCGTATTTTTCTCCGTTCCTAATTTCTATACCTTTGGGAGTTCCGAAATATACATCACCCGTTAATTCTCTGATTATCATAATATCCGTACCCGAGACTACTTCCTCTTTCAGCGGAGAAAGTGAAGTTAATTCGGGATACACCGTTGCAGGTCTTAAATTAGCAAATAAATTAAGTTCTTTTCTTATTCCGAGCAAAGCTCTCTCAGGACGAACCTCGGGAGGAAGTTTATCATACTTCCAATCACCAACAGCACCTAATAATACGGCATCAGCAGATTTTGCGATATTCAATGTAACATCAGGCAGCGGAGTTTTATACTCTTCATATGCACATCCGCCTATTAATGCCTTTTCAAACTCAAACTCAATACCGTACTTTTGACCGACAGCTTTTAACACTTTTACAGCTTCATCAGTTACTTCTTTTCCCGCACCGTCACCGGGCAACAATGCTATTTTATAAGTCTGCATATAATTCTCCTTTTTGAAAATTATATCACGGATAACTTATATATTACCTGCAAAAATTTATGGATTTATTTCGGGATAAGGAACTAAATAATTCTTCTTTCTTTTGTTTTATCGGTAATTCTCATATCATATTGTATGTTCTTTAAATATTCACGGAACATATTATCATACGTTTTATCCAATGAAACAAATTTAGAACGTATTTTTTTCGGCCATTCTATGTCATCTTTTATTAAATATTTATCGGCTAAAACAATTTTATAGGATTTATTCATATCAATCGGCTCAAATTGTTTTGTCTTTTGATTTCTGACCATTATTGCATCTTTATATTCTTTATCCGAAAATCCATACTTGATATCGGAAATTAAAGAACGATTTATTTGAATATCAGACCAGTGAATAATTGTATTTCTTGTGGGTGCCTTTAAGTTTGAGATTACATTTTCTGTTATTAATCCGACTAATTCTTCACCCGTAACATTACCTATTTGAAGGTTAGATAAATCCTCACTGACTCCGTCAAATATTTTCATCAAATCAAGGTTATTTGAATTATGTTTTATACCGCCACGAATAATGGATGATTGTAAACCAACCGAAAATACTTCAGGTTCTACATCTCTGACACTTCGCTTTATTGCACTCGTTAAATAATTTGCTAAATAGCTGTTTGAATATCTTATTTCATCTCCGTAATCCAACTCGGCAGGATTCCCTTTTGTATCTCTTAAACTTACTATGGGCTTCATATCCTCAGAAAAATTTTCCTTTAAAAATACCTGCAAAGGATGTTCTTCCATTTCATCCATCAAAGTTAAATCACAAAAATAAGTATTTAAATCCTTTGAATCTAACTTTCCTTCATCATTAAAATATAAATTTATTGATTTTATTATCTCGTTATCTTTGCCTAATGAATTAATATTTGTACTTCCTCTTAAAGACGTTTTATTTTTATGATCATGTCCGTTTAATATAACATCTATCTGAGGAACATTTATTCTTACAATTTTTGATAACGTATTACCCATATGTGATTGTAATACAACAACACCTCTGGGATTTTCCTTTTTAAATTGTTCAACTTCCTCTTTTACGGCATTAATTGTACCTTGAATATCTTTTTCAGTTAAATCCGCATCTTTAACATTACCGTTATCAAGGAATTGCATCTTTTTTAAAAGCCCCGGATTATAAAAATCCATAGTCGGAATTGTTATACCTAAAAACAGAACTTTATTAGTTAAATTCGGATTTTTATCGTCAGGTATTTCATAAACAATCGAAGTCTTACATTTACATTTGTCTTTTTGACGTAAATTTACAATCTCAGGGGATTTTTTCAAATCAACATTAGTAATTAAAGTATCCATAGGCGCTGTTTCAATCACTTTATAAACAAATTTATCTCCGCCGTCAAAATCATGATTACCTAAAGAAAAGATTGTTTTAAAATTATCACCGCCGCCTGCCGCTTCTTTTACGGCAGCAATTGTCTTTTTTAAAAAACCTAACTGAATATCGCCATTTGTCATTTCTGCCTTAGTTATAAATCCTTTTTTTGAAGGGTTTATAAACCAATCACCGGCAATTGCAAATATATTAAGAGCATTGTCTTTTTTAGGGTCGACAAATATTTCATCTTTATTTGCTTCTACCGTTTTTACAAATTTTGGAAGAGAATGAACATTCCCATGATTATCTGAAGTTGCAAGTATATTTACCTTAGCACTTTTAAAATTAACATTTTGATTATAATTAGATACAGAATTAATTTTCATAATAAACACACCTGCTTATTATAATTCATAACAAAATTTTTTTTGCTAGTTAAATTTTATTTTTTTTCACAAGACAAAATAAAAACCGCTTATATAAGCGATTTTTATATTTTAATATTCCAATCTTAACTTGTACGATAAAATTATTATCTATGATGAAAATGTCATTAATGCTCTTACGGAACGTGCCGTATTTCTTACTTCTTCATCTGAATGCATTTTAATTGTATCATCAAGAATTTTAATAGCTTCTTTTTTATCTTTTAATGCTAAAAGTTCATTAATAGATGCCATCGCAACAGTTGCACTTAAATCATTTATTCCTTTACCCTTTGATATTAATACAACTCTTAAAGATTCGTGAGTATTTTTTCGGATTAAAGTTTGAGCAGTCAACTCACGAATTTCATCATCAGAAGAATTTGTACCCATATCAGTTAAAATTTTAATCGCCGCTTCACTGTCAGGATGTTCACCTAAAGTTCTAATAATATTTTTTATTTTTTCTTTATTATCCATTATCTCTCTCCCATAAATGTTAAGCTGCAGTAGCTTCTAATTTTTTCCACATATCTTGTAATTCATTAACTGTCTTTGAGGAAAGATTTTTTACACTGTATTGTCTGTCGGGGAATATTTTATTCTTTATACCTTCCATATCAAATGTAATCTCGGTTTTACCGATTCTTTCCAATGTATCAAAAACATTTGTCGTTATTTTTTTACCAAATGAAACAACTGAATTCATTCTTGATTTAAATGCTTCATTAAAATTATTTATGCCTGATACTACGGCACTTGCAAATAATTTACTTTTTTCATTTATTTTACTTATTGGCGATATTTTTTTGACACTTTCAAAAACATCCGCCTGTATAACATTACCTTTAAAACTTACTCCAAAAGGATTTGTTGCAAACTTATTTTCATTTAAATCAACAGCCTTTTCAACTTTTTTTGGAGAAATTGCCTTATGTAAGCTTAATTTTCCTATTTCCATATTACCCTTTCTTTCTTATTTTAAGTAATTTGTGTAAATTAAGGTTACCACATTTCTTAGCAATAAATATCATTCTTTTGATGTAAAAATTAATTATAATTGCACATAAAAAAAGAAAGAATATACTCTTTTAACAGGATTATATTTTTTATTTTATAAATTAGTACATTCTTTAGCCTATTATTGGTATTACTCCAAATACGAATTATAATTTTTCTCATCAATGACGGAGGTTTTTGGTCCGTGTCCGGGGTAAACAGTCGTGTTATCAGGCAAAGTTAATATTTTTGTTTTTATGGAAGTTATTAAAGTATTATAATCCCCGTCATAAAAATCAGTTCTGCCTATTGAGCGGTAAAAAAGGGCATCCCCCGTAAAAACCGAATTTGCTTTTTCTATATAAAAAGACAAACTGCCCTTAGAATGTCCCGGAGTTTTTAAAATTTTAATTTTATTTTGACCTATGAATAAATTTGAATTTTCATCTATATAATCAGTTATTTTAGGAGGTTGCGCCTCAATATCATATCCCCACATAGCAAGTTCACTATTTAATTTTTCCAAGTGGGATATATCATCTTTACTCATATATACAGGTATATCAGGGTATTTAACACTTATAATTCCCTCACCCAAAATATGGTCAAAATGTCCATGTGTATTTAAAATATATTTTATATTATAGCCTTCACTATCTAAACTATTGTATATATTTACGAAATCCCCTCCGACATCAATAACAACAGCTTCTTTTGATATTTCATCTTTTAAAATATATGTATTAACCTCAAGAGGTCCTGAATTTACAATATCTAATAACATAGTTTTCTCCTTTTTTCAGTATAACATATTCATAAAATTAAAAAATTATGATATTTTAGTAAAATGAACACATACTCAAATAAAATTGACAAAAATGATGCTGAAAAAGTAAAAGCATATTTATCAGAAAACGGTGCCATATTTGATATACCGCAATACACTTTTTGGAGAGGGAAAACAAGCGACTGTCAAGCCTCTTATTACACAAGCGGTAAATTGCTCATTCAAGGAAAAAATATAGATAATACGGTTGAAGAAGTAAAAAAACTGATATCTGTTTCATCTGAAAGTATCAAAATAGATTGTCCTAAATATATAGGCACCGATGAATCCGGAAAAGGTGACTTTTTCGGGCCGTTAATTGTTGCAGGTGTTCAATCAAATGAAGAAAATAAAGAAAAATTTATAAATTGGGGAATAAAAGACAGCAAAAAATTAGAAGATAAAAAAATTATTGAATTATCTGCAAAAATAAAAGCAAATTCCGTTCATTCAATCATAGTAATAAATCCTCTAAAATATAATGAATTATACAAAAGTTTTAAAAATTTAAATAAACTTTTAGCTTGGGCTCATGCAAAAGCAATTGAAAATATTCTTGAAAAATCTCCCTGTAATATGGCATTAGCAGACAAATTCGGAGATGAAAGTTTAATAGAAAATGCACTTATGGAGAAGGGCAAAAAAATAGTTTTAAAACAAATGGTCAGAGCTGAGTCCGACATAATAGTGGCAGCAGCCTCGGTTTTAGCGAGGGCGGAATTTGTAAAAAGAATGAGCGAACTTGAAAAAAAATATGAGTTAAAATTTTCAAAAGGAGCATCTTCAATTGTAATTGATGAAGCAAAAGAATATATCAAATTATACTCTTATGAAAGACTCAATGAAGTTGCAAAAATGCACTTCAAAACGGTACAGGAATTAAAATAATATAATTACTCAAGTTCAGATAATTTTTTGTATAATTCTTTCTGAGCAGAAGAAATGGTAACAGGAATATTAATTGATATTTTTAAGTTTAAATTACCATATCCGCCGTTTTTTTTCGGCAGACCCAAATCTTTTAATCTTAAAATTTTTCCGCTTCTTGTTTCCGGAGGAATTTTTATACTTATTATTCCATGCAAAGTTGATATGTCTTTTTTGCACCCCAATACCGCTTCAGAAGGAGTTATCTCAATTGTTTTAGTAACATTTTCACCTTCAATTGTATACTCATTATCTTTAAATTTAATTGTGAAGTATAAATCACCTTTTCTGCCGTATCTATCAGACTTACCTTCACCTTTAAGTCTTATTTTTTGACCTTCTTTAACACCTTTAGGTATTTTAACGGTTAAATTTCTTGATTTAGTAACAATACCGGTGCCGCCGCATTCAGAACATACAGAACCTGCGCCGCTGCATTTTTGGCATTTTTCAACGGTATTCATCTTGACGCTGACGGGTTTATCATTCATTAAGTCTTTAGCGGTAATATTTAAATCTTGTGTGATATCAAGATTTTCGTTTTGCTGCGTTTCTTCAAAAGCACTATTATGCATACTTGAAGAACTTCTTTGAGCGCCTGAAAATAAGTCTTCATAAGAAAATCCGCCTCTATTTTTCTGAGATGACTTAGAAGATGACCTGCCCATTAAATCTCCGAATATTGAACTGAAAAAGTCAGAAAAATCACCCATGTTTGAAAAACTTTGACTATATCCGCCCTGATTGAAATTAAAGCCTTCAAACCCGGGAGGTGGTGTGAAATTTGCGCCTTGCTGCCAATTTGCTCCTAAGCTGTCATATCTGCTTTTCTTTTCTTTATCCGATAATACTTCATATGCTTCATTAATATCTTTAAATTTATTTACGGCATCAGGAGATTTATTAACATCAGGATGGTACTGTCTTGCTAATTTTCTGTATGCAGACTTAATTTTTGCTTCAGTTGCATCTCTTTCCACCCCTAATATTTTATAATAATCTTTGTATTCCATATCTGAATCTCCTTATAATAATGATAATATAAAAAAAGGTTATTATTGAGATAGTTAATATTTTTTTAATTTTGTTTGTAGTAAAAATAACTTATATTAAGAATTTAACAAATAATCGCTTTTTTAATATCATGTTAAATATGAAACAAGTAATATTTACAATACTAATATTTATAATTACATGCACACCCGTATGGGCAGAGATTAACGTACCTGAATTAAAAGATAATTTGAGAATTAATCTTAACAGTTCTTCTAAACAGAACATTAAAGATATGCAATTAAAAAAAGACGTTAAAATCAATAATAAATTTGAATTAAATGAAAAAGTATTGAATTTATCCATTATGCCTTCAATAACAACACCTGTAAAACCCGACGGCATAATATACAAAGAAATATATAAACAAGTCAGCGTAATAAATCCGCAAAAAGCAGGAAATGTTAATGCCAATTATCCCGGTATGAGAGGTCCTAATCAGCTTATTATATACACACCTGCCTTTGGATTGAGAACCGGTACAAATGAATTCGGTACCGAGGCGATAGTTGAAAATAATATGGTAGTAAGGCTTAACGGCGCAGATTCCATTATTCCGAAAAAAGGTTTTGTAATATCAGGTCACGGAAGAGCAAAAAATTGGATAACTCAAAATCTTCAAGTCGGCACAAAAGTATATATAGACTATGCAGACAAAGCTATCAGAGCATTTTTAACTCCTGATAGTCTGATTTTCGCCGCACGTGAGAAATTAAAAGAAGTTAATTCTATTATTGCTTATTATAAAACCAATGATTCAAATTATACCGATAAAAAAGCTAACGACTATATTGAATCTTCACTTTCTGCAATGGTAAAAGCGGAAAGAAAGCCTGATAAAGCACAATCATATATAGATGAAGCAATGTCTTCATTAGATAATGCAATGAAAAATGCAATTCCTTTTTATGATAATGAATTAAAAGGGATATGGGTAAGACCTGTAGAAACAACACCGACCGCAATTATTAGTACAATTGAAAGAATACAAAAAGCAGGGCTTACGGATATATTCCTTGAAACATACTACCACGGGAAAACAATTTATCCGAGTAAATATATAAGATCATACGGAATCACACCTCAAAGAGAAGAATTTAAGGGATTTGACCCGCTATCAATATGGATAAATGAAGCACACAAACGTAATATGAAAGTACATATATGGTTTGAAACTTTTTATGTGGGAAACGATAAACCTCAATATAATCCATATCACGTATTGAATATAAATCCACAATGGTCTAATAAAAGATTAATGAGTTATGACTCAGATACACCTGTTCCTTCATTATCAGAGCATAACGGATATTTTCTTGATCCGGCGAATACGGAAGTTCAAACATACTTAAAAGGGATTATTACCGAAATAGTGGAAACTTATAAGCCTGACGGTTTAAATTTGGATTATATAAGATATCCGCAATCCGTGGAAACATCATACTCTAATTATGCTTTAACCAATTGGGGTTATACAAAATATGCAAGATATGAATTTAAATCATTATACGGAATTGATCCTGTTGAAATTAAATATGGCACTGACGAATGGGAATTGTGGTCATTATACAGACAGAGAAAAATATCAGAATTTCTTCAGGATGTGTATAAAATAACGAAAAAAAATAATGTATTATTGACTGTAGTTATATTCCCCGATTTAAAAAAATGTATGGAAACAAAAATGCAAAACTGGAGTGAATGGTCAATTAATAATTATGTTGACGGGTTTACTCCTCTTCTCCTCACCGGAGATAAAAATACTGCAATAATGCTTTTAAGAGACGTAATAAGAAATTCTTCCTCCTCCACAAAAATATTCCCCGGATTATTTGTCACGTTTATGGGCGGAAGTTATGATGATTTACTGTTACAAATCCATAAAACAAGAGAGTATAAATCAAAAGGAACAGTACTGTTTGATTATGCACATTTAAGCGATAAATACATTGAAGCATTAACCGAAAGAGTTTATAATAACTCTTATTCAAAAGTGGCAGCAAAATACGAAAAAAACAATGTAGAAATAAATATAGAGCAAAAGCCGAAAAAAAGACACAAAAGAAGAAGGAAGGATAAATGACCACCATAAAGTTTACTAAAATGCATGGTTTAGGAAATGATTTCGTAATACTTGACTATGAAGAATACATAAAGACAAAAAAAACTCCGGAAGAGTTGTCAAAATTATTGTGTGACAGAAAATTTTCAATAGGGGCAGACGGACTTATTATTGTTAACCCGAACACAAAAAATACGGATATTGGTTGGATATTCTATAATTCTGACGGTACCATAGCCCAAATGTGCGGAAACGGAATGAGATGCTTTGCAAAATACGTATATTCAAAAAATTATGTAAATAAAAAAGAATTTTCAGTTGAAACGAAAGCAGGAACAATAATTCCTAAAATATTGGAGGACGGTAACGTCAGAGTTAATATGTCAAAACCGATATTAACCCCCAATAAAATACCTGCAAAAGTTGAAAATAATTTAAATTTTGAAATTAAATCGTTAGACAGAACATTTACGGCAAATGCAATAAGCATGGGTAATCCCCACTGCGTTATAATAACAGATGAAGATACGAAATTGCTTGCCCGAAAATACGGAAGTGATATTGAACACAATCCGATATTCCCCGAAAAAACAAACGTAGAATTCATAAAGATAGTATCAAGGAATGAAATAATACTTGATGTATGGGAAAGAGGCTGCGGAATAACACTTGCTTGCGGTACAGGAGCCTGTGCGAGCGTAACTGCAGCAATATTAAACGGACTGTGTGACAATAAGGTAAAAGTAAATTTACCGGGAGGTATCTTAACAATTGAATGGGAAGGTACAAAAGAAAATCCGCAAAAGGATGTATATATGTCGGGAAGTGCAACTTTTTCTTTTGAAGGCACTATTAATATATAGCTATGGTAACCGATTGCAAATATTCAGGATATAAAATAATATAAAAAAATGAGTATTTTGGAAATAAAAAATCTGAATTTGTCATTTCATTCGCAAGATAAAGACTATCAAGCATTGTATAATGTGAATTTAAGTTTGGAAAAAGGTGAAATGCTTGCACTTGTCGGAGAATCCGGCTGCGGAAAAACAATAACGGCGATGTCGGTTTTAAGGCTTTTGCCTCCGAATGCAAAAATTACATCGGGAGAAATTATATACAAAAATAATAATTTATTAACCATTTCTCCAAAAAATATGACTAAAATCAGGGGAAAAGAAATTGCTTTAGTACCTCAAGACCCTATGACATCACTAAACCCTTTATACACAATAGGTTCACAGCTGACAGAAATAATAGAAACACATCAAAACTTAAGAGGGGAAGAAGCTTTAAAAAAAGCGAGGGAAGTTTTAGAGCAAGTAAAAATACCAAATGCAAAAGAAAGATTAAAAGCATACCCTCATGAATTTTCAGGAGGAATGCGACAAAGGGTTATAATTGCAATGGCAATAGCTTGCAATTCCGAGATAATAATAGCAGATGAGCCAACAACCGCATTGGATGTAACTGTTCAAGCTCAAATAATGGAGTTGTTGAAAGATATACAAAAAGAATATCAAACTTCATTCCTGTTTATATCGCATGATTTCGGACTCGTATATGAGGCAGCCGATAAAGCCGCTGTTATGTATGCAGGTCATATAGTTGAAAAATCAACATCAAAAGAATTATTTTATAATCCGAAACATCCGTATACTAAAGCATTAATTAAAGCCCTTCCAAATTTTAATACAACAAAGTTGGATTCTATTGAAGGACAACCACCTTCAGTTAAAGATAATTTTAAAGGCTGCCCATTTGAACCTCGATGCAAAGAAAGAATGGATATTTGCAGCGAAATAAGACCTCAATTAATAAAAATAAACGATTCTTACGTATCTTGCCATCTGTGGAATTAATCGAAATATTTCCTCAAAACATATTAGTGTGACATTAAATTTTCTTTATATTAAAATAAAGAAAACGGTTTAAAGAGGAAAAAATATATGAAAATATCACTTGAGTGGCTAAACGAATTTGTTGATATAACGGATCTTACAACGGAACAAATAGTTCATGAATTAACAATGAGCGGTCTTGAAGTAGAAAGTGTTGAAACACTTGGAGCAAAGTTTACGAATATAAAAACAGCACAAATAAAAGCTATAAAGCAACATCCCAATGCCGACAAACTGCACTTGGTTGATGTGGATTTAGGAGAAAGTATAAAAACCGTTGTATGCGGAGCTCAAAACATAGAAGCAGGACAAATTATTCCATATGCATCAGTTGGGTCAAAAGTATTTTCAAGAAAAACCGGTGAACAATTTGAACTTACCCCTGCCGTAATAAGAGGAGTTGAATCTCAAGGAATGTTATGTTCTCAAGATGAATTAGGCTTAGAAGGGCTGCAAGAAGAAGACGGAATCCTAATTTTAAACAGACTGTATGACAACATAAAATTAGGTATTAATTTGGAAGATTTATTAAATATTAAAGAAGACACAATTATAGATGTTGCACCGACTCCCAACAGAGGAGATGAAATGTCCGTGCTTGGTGTTGCGAGAGAAATTTCTTCCTTATTTAATAAAAAACTTAATTTTAACAAAATTGAATCTGTTAATGACCTGTCGACAGATAAATTTAAAGTGGAAATTTTAGCACCTGATGCTTGTCAATATTATTCTGTCGGACTTTTAAAAGACATAAAAATCAAACCATCTCCCGAATGGATGAAAAGAAGACTTGAAGCATGCGGTATTCGTTCAATAAATAACGTTGTTGACATAACAAACTACGTATTATTAGAATACGGTCAACCTCTTCATGCTTTTGATATGAACAAATTAAACGGATATATATGCGTAAGACACGCAAATGAAGGTGAAACCATAATAACCTTAGATGAAATAGAACGCAAATTAACGTATGATTCAATTTTATGTGCTACGAAAGAAAAAGGAGTTTGTGTTGCAGGTGTATTCGGAAGCGCAAATTCAGGGATAGATGATAATACAAAAAATATTGTACTTGAATCAGCATATTTTACACCCCATACAAACAGAAAAAATTCAAGAAGCATAGGTTATCACAGTGAAGCTTGTGCAAGGTTTGAAAGAGGAGTGGATATTGAAAATACTAAACCGGCATTACTGCGTGCAATGCAATTAATGACCGAATATGCCGATGCAAAAGTTGACGGAATAGTTGAAACAGGTTCAAATAAACTTGAAGATGTTATCATTACCCTTAGATTTAATCAAATTAAAAGATATTTGGGAACACAAATTGCCCCTGAAAAATGTATTGAAATACTTCAAAATTTAGGATTTGAACTTTTAGGTAAAAATGAATCCGCAGCAAGGTTTAAGACTCCTTCTTTCAGAATAAATGACGTAAAAAAGGAAATAGATTTAATTGAAGAAATAGCAAGAATATACGGATACAACAAAATTGAACCTACACTTCCTAATAAAACTCAATCACCGGTTATCACAACGGAATCTAAACTTTTAAAAGAAGTAAATAAATTGTTTTCAGGATACGGATTTAATGAAGCGGTAACCTCTTCATTAATAGGAGAACCTTTATTAAACCAATTCGGATTGAAATATAATAAAGAAGAAGCTGTATTCGTACAGAATCCTCAATCTGATGAACACACAATGCTCAGACAAACAACCATAGGTAATATACTGAATACAATTAAATATAATTTTGACAACGGTCAAAAAAATATTTGGATATATGAAATAGGTAAAACATACTTTATAAAGTCACCTGCTGAAAAAATAAATAGCGGAGTAGAAGAAAATCAAATGATTTCAGGTGCTGTAACAGGTGAAACAAATTCAAATTTATGGAAAAAAATACCTAAAGCAGATTTTTATACTCTTAAAGGTGTAATGGACAGCTTATTTGGACTTCTAAACATAACCTCAAGAATAAAGCTATCATCAGCTGATGACTGTGATTACTTACACCCCGGCAGGAGCGCAAAAGTTATTCTGCTTGGTAAAACACCCAAAACTATCGGATATTTTGGAGAACTATACCCGATTATTAAAGATAAATTAAAAATAAATCAGGATATATTTGTTTTTGAACTTAATTTAGGAGAATTGATAAAAGCTGCAAATACAGTAACGGCAAAATACAAACCACTGCCTCAATATCCCGAAGTTCAAAGAGATATTTCATTTGCAATAGAAAATAATATATCAAACGAACAAATCCTTCTCGCCATAAAAAAATGTGCAGATTCAAAACTATTTAAGAATGCCAATATATTTGACATATATGAAGGAGAGCACATTCAAGAGGGATACAAGAGTTTGGCATACAGAATAACTCTGCAAAATGAAGATGCTACTTTAACAGATGAAATAATTGAGAAAGAAATTTCCTCAATAAAATCAGGGCTAACAAAGAAATTTACATCAATAAGTTTCAGATAAATATTCAACAAATAAATATAATATACATTAACATATATTATTAAATTTTGTATCATAACGTAATAATTGAATAAAAATTCTTGAAATAGATTTGTAAAAAGATATAATATAATTATTGATATTGGGGATTGAACATGGTTTTTAATAAAAGTTCAAACCGAATGGGGATAATTTCAAGGAGGATATTCTAGTGCTTAGAAGCAGAGATATGGGTAGATCAATTGCAGTCAGGAGATGGACAAATACAGCGTTAGAGTGCTATAAACGAGGTTGTGTTTGTGAAGGCTGTTTTTATACGGACTTTTTCAACGGAACATCACAAAGATGTCAAATGAAAGCGTCTGTTTTAGAATTAGTGAGAGTTTTGGGAAAACCAAATGTTGAAATTCAACAAGTATTGGTAGATTAGTTATTTATAGAAAATTATACAGCTCCTTATAAAGGAGCTGTTTTTATTAGAAATTTTTCATAGATATGAACAGAATTATATAATTTCTTTATACTGTTCGGTATTATTAAGCAAATCGTAATCAACTTCATTTTCATTGTCAGCAATTATCGCTGCAACAGTTGCATCACTTGCAACATTTACGGTAGTTCTTAACATATCAACGACTCTGTCAATTGCAAACAAGAATGCAAAGCCTTCCACTAACTGCTGAGGTGTCAATCCTAAACCGTTTAGAACAAGAGCTATTGTTATTAAGCCTGCACCGGGGATACCAGCACAAGTACTTGAAGATATTAAAGCAAGAACCATAATTTGTATAATTTGCAATGGTTCTAATGTAATACCGTAAGCCTGAGTTAAGAAGATAACTGCAACTGTTTGGAATAATGCGGTACCGTCCATGTTAAGCGTTGCGCCTAAAGGAAGAACGAAGCTGCATACTTTGTGAGAAATACCTCTCTTTTCACAGCATGCAATAGTTAACGGCAGTGTTGCACTGCTGCTTGCCGTTCCGAAAGCAACTAATAATGCTTCAATAATAGCGGTATAAAATGTTCCGACAGGAACTTTACTGAATATCTTCAACATGGCAGGATATATAACGAAAAATTGAATACAAAAACCGATAAACACTATCGCAAAAAATTTGGAAATGGTTGAGAAAATACCCAAACCGAAAGATGAAACAGAAACAGTTGTTAATGCGAAAATACCGGGAGCGGCAAATATCATTATCCAATCCGTAATTTTCATTGTTGCCGCAAAAACAGATTCAAAGAATGAGACAACAGGTCTGTTTATTTCACCAACTTTAGACAAAGCTAAGGAGAAAATCAAAGCAAAGAATATTATCGGAATCATTTCACCCTTTGCCAAAGATTCCAAAGGATTTTGAGGAATCATATTTAAGAATAAATTACCCAACTGACCTTTTTGCTCAGCGATTGCATTATTAACCTGATTTTGGATTTCAAGAGCTGATGACTGACTTATAAATTCCTGTACACCAATTCCTGGTTTTATGGCCAAAACAAGTGCAGCACCGACTGAAACAGCGAGAATCGTAATAATTCCGTAATAAAGAATCATTTTCTTACCGAATTTCCCGATTTGTTTACTGTCACCTATACTTGAAATACCTACAACAATAGCAGAACAAACTAACGGAATAACAACCATTTGTATAATTCTTATGAAAGCTTGTCCGATTATATTTAAAACTTTAACAAAAGGGACAAAAAATGTTTGATTATCGTGAATATAATTTCCGAAAATAACACCTAAAATTATGGCAAGAAAAATATGCCAATTCCTTTTAACTCCCAAACCGACTGCAACAAATAATGTTTGTATGTGCAATTTCATATATTACCTCGTATTCATTTTCATACATATAATATTATCTCAAGTGAAATAATTGTACAATTTTTTACCGAATATTTCAATCATGTAAAAAATTGAAAATATATAAGTTTATAATACAATAGAGAGATGGGGATATAGTTGAAAGAAAAAGACATGGAAATAAAAGGAAGAAAATTTCATTTTATAGCAATCGGCGGAGTGGGAATGAGTGCTTTAGCAAAGTATTTAAAGTTAGCAGGTGCAATAGTTTCAGGTTCCGACATAGAAGAAAGTAAATATACTCATCTTATGGAAGATATGGGCATAAAAGTATATATTGGTCACAATAAAGACTTAATAACCGAAGATATGACTGTCGTTGCAAGCAGTGCCATAAAAGAAAATAATCCCGAAATAATAAGGGCAAAAGAATTGGGACTTAAAATTTGGCATCGCTCGGATGTTTTAAAATTAATTTCCGACGAATTTTCAAACAAAAAAGATTCATACTTTATAGGATTTTCGGGAACTCACGGAAAAACAACAACAAGCGGTCTGTCTTCTTATGTTTTAAAAAAAGCAATGTTTCATCCGTCTTTTGTTGTAGGCGGTATTCTCCCCGAATATAATACCAATTCCGAGTATGACGGTGACAAATATTTTATTGCCGAACTTGACGAATCTGACGGTACCATAAGTAAATACAGTACTGATATTGCAGTTATTAACAACATGGATGAAGATCACCTTGATTTTTATAAAAAAGGATTAGAGGATATTGAAAAAACCTTTAATAAATTTCTTTCAAATAATCCTGATGTAAAAGTGATTATAAATAATGATAACGATGGCAATAATAAATTTATGAAATTATATAAAAATTATAATTTTATTACTTTTGGATTAAATAATGCGGAATATTGTGCTCAAAATATAATTTTTAACGGGTTGGAAAGCAGTTTTGACATATATTACAGAGGTAATAAAGCCGATACAATAAAATTATCCGTTCCGGGCATACATAACATATACAATGCTTTAGGGGTATATGCAGCGCTAAAAGAAGCTAATATTGACACAAGTAAACTTATTGAACATTTTTATACTTTTTCCGGTATGGGGAGAAGATTTCAAAAAGTATGTCAAATTAACGGAATAAATATTTATGATGATTATGCACATCATCCGAATGAAATAAAAACAACACTCAAGAGTGTTAAAGAAGCTCTCAAAGACACAAAAAGAGTTGTTGAAATCTTTCAGCCCCACAGATATTCAAGATTAAAAGGGTTGTGGAATGATTTTAAAGTGTCTTTCGGATGTGCGGATATGTTAGTTATTACAGATGTATATCCCGCAGGAGAATGTGAAATAGAAGGTATAAATTCAGAAGCATTTTACAAGGAAGTTAATCACCCGAATAAAGTGTACATAAAAGGTTCTATGGAGGAATGCGCAAAAAAAATCTATCCGTTATTGAAAAATAATGATATAGTATTAACTATGGGAGCCGGAAGTATCACAAAATTAGGGAAATTAATTGAAGAAGAAAATAAAAAGGTTTAGTAAAATTGGCAGAAGTTTTTAAAAATTACAATATAAAAAATGAATCTACATTCAAAATCGGAGGAACAGTTAAAGAAGTTGTTTTCCCCGAATCTGTCGACGAGCTGCTATCTCTTCTTGAAAAAAATGAGTATGATTATGTTTTAGGTAACTGTTCAAATATATTATTCAGCTCTGAATTTATAAATAAAAAAATAATTATAACGAAGAGAATAAAAGAATTTTCAATTAACGAAAGAATAATAAAGGTCAGTGCAGGTACACTTGGAACTGAAGTATCAAAAGAATGCTTAAAAAAGAACTTAACCGGTTTTGAATTTATGATAGGTTTTCCCGGAAGTTTCGGCGGTATGATATATATGAATGCATCTGCTCATAATCAAGCGATATCAGATACTTTTATATCCGCAAGAGTCTATGATAAAGATTCTAAAACTATTTTAACTTTAAATAAAAATGATATGAATTTTAAATACAGACACTCAATTCTTTGTGAAAAAAATTATATATTATTGGAAGCAAAATTTGAACTAAATTTCGGAGAATACGAAAAAATTAATGATACAATGCAAAGAAATATAGAATTCAGAAAATCAAAACAGGCATCATTAAAATATCCGAATGCGGGAAGCATTTTTAAAAATCCCGAAAATGATTCGGCAGGAAGGCTGCTTGACCTGTGCGAAATGAAGGGACAAAAAGAAGGCGGCGCAATGGTTTTTGAAAACCACGCTAATTTTATTATAAATTATGATAATGCCACATCATCAGATGTAATAACATTAATGTATAAAATGTATTCAAAAGTGAGAGAAAATTACAGAATTGATATAAGACCCGAAATAAAATATATAGGAGAAACAGGAGCGGAAGAATATAAATTATGGGAAATAATGAATTCAGAAAATACCCAAACGATACAAAAATAGGGGTACTTTGTGCAGGATTATCCAGCGAAAGAGAAGTTTCACTTCGCTCGGGGAAAAATGTCTGTGAAGCGTTAAAAAGATTGGGATACAGTAATGCAGAGCTTATTATTGTAGATAAAGACATAACGAAAACATTAAAAGATAAAAAAATAGAAGTCGCATATAATGCATTGCACGGGAAATACGGTGAAGACGGGTGTATTCAAGGAATATTGGAAATATTGGGAATAGAATATACCGGCTGCGGCGTTATGGCGAGCGCTATAACTATGAATAAAGAATATACAAAACGAATATTATCAACAAATAAAGATATAAAAATGGCAAAGTCTGCATTTATCAGAAAAGGAGATAATCTTTTTGAAAAAACAAAAGATTTAAAATATCCTCTGTTCACAAAACCCGTAAGCGAAGGCTCAAGCTTCGGAATGACAAAAGTAAATAAAAAAGAAGAACTGCAGGAGGCATATAACTTAGCACTAAAATATAATGATGACGTATTAATTGAAGAATTTATAGACGGTTTTTTTGTAACCGTAGGAGTTTTGGAAAAAGAAAATAAGCCTTTTGCAACAGAAATATTAGAAATACGTCCAAAAACAGAATGGTATGATTTTGAAGCAAAATATACAAACGGAATGTCAGAATTTATAATACCGGCAAGGCTATCTGAAAAAGTAACACAAGAGGTTAAAGAAACCGCAGTAAAAGCATTTGAAACAGCAGGTTGCAGAGGTGTTTCAAGAATTGATTTTATGATGAAAGATGACATTCCTTACTTGCTTGAAATTAATACAAGTCCGGGAATGACAGATGTAAGTGATTTGCCTGCGCAAGCTAAAGCGATGGGAATTACATACGATAATTTGGTATTAACTATATTAAATAACGCAGGTTTAAACAGATAATGGAAGAAGAATCTCAAGAATTTCATAAAGAATTTCAGGAAGAATATCAGGAAAATTATACGATAGATTCGCAAGAAGCTGAAAGTACCGTGCAAAGGAGATTAAAGCAGCTCCATCTTAGAAGAAAAGCACGAAGAGGTGAAATTGCTGTAAGAAGAATATATAAATTTTTCAGATTCTTATTAAACATAGCCATAATATATGCACTATACAGATTGGCAAATGCACACTACTGGTATTTTACATCAACAGCACTAAAAGAGCCCCTTGGTAAAAGTGTAGAAATAATAGGTAATGAAATCGTACCATCCGAAAAAATATTACAAAAGATGAGAAATTATGCACTACCTAAAAAACCAATATACATGATAAACCCTGATAATATGTCAAAAGGGATAGGAGAGCTTCAACCCATCAAAAAAGCATATGTAAGAAGATTTTGGATGCCTGCGAGAATGGTTGTTATGGTTGAAGAGGTCACTCCTGCAATAGTAATTGCGCCTTCAGAAACATCTCCGACAGTTGCGGGCTTAGCTTTTTCAGGTGAGCTAATAACAAGAGAATATCTGCCTCTGCCTTCTAAATATAATCCCGTTAAAATTTTAAGTTACGGGACAAAAGGGGATGATTATGAAAAATGGGATAAAAATAAAATTAATGAGCTATATAAAATTGCAAAATTAATTGAAGGATACTCTAAAGAAAAGTTGATTTATTTGGATTTAAGAAATCCTCATAATGTATTTGCAAGGCTTGAAAACGTAAATTTAAGATTGGGAGAATTAGATTCATCAATATATGAAAGAATAAAATCAATACCCACTATTCTCCCCAAAGTTAAACATCTAAATAAAAAAATAAAGTATGTTGACTTGTCTTGGAAAGAATCCAAGTATATAAAATTAGAAAGTAAAAAACAGGAATCAGAAGAAAAGTCTGAAGCCTCTCCTCAGGATTAATCGCTTTCTGCGACTACGGTTACAATTTGATTTCCATAACTGTCAACATGTCCGTCGGTTTTTTCTATAATGTATCTTAAACCTTCTTTTCCTTCAATTGCTTTCTGCGCAACTTCTAAAGCCTTATCAAAATCCGTATATTCTCCGATTTGTTTTCTTGAAAATTCAGAATAATCTCTTTCCGTTATAACGTGAAACATAATAATCTCCTTTGTTCATTTAATCTATTGTTGCAAATATAATACTACATAATTAAATCAAAACAAGAATAGATTATTGATATTGTCCGATAATAGACTTATTCTATGCTTCTTTGTCTTCTGAAATCATCGAAGATCCGATTCCTATAAGCGCTATAGCCGCAATAACATTTCCTATTATATTATTTTTTTTTGTTTCATCTTCTGTTTTATCTATTTTACCGTCGGCATTTTTATCGATATTCTTTATATAATGTTGTGTCTCAGGTGATTTTTTTACTTCAACTGCAGATTTTAATTCATCATTTTTTTTGTTATATTTATATTCCGAATATTGTTGTGAATCATTTTCATCATAGATTGTTTCTTTTATTTCTTTTTTATCAATTTCACATTTATAATCATATAAACCGTCATTGTTTTTATCTATTGATACCTCTTTAATTATACCCGTATCATAAATTTCTTGAAGAGTTTTACCTTCTATATCATCAATTGAAGTTTTCGATGTATCTAAAATTAAAAATATTTTTGTATTATCATCAATTTGACTGTCAATATAACCGACACCGAATAATGAAGATGATTTAGTATCATCGTTTATAATTGGTTTATCGTATGATGTAGCATTCAGTATTGAAAAATTTTTATTATAATTTATATTTGATAAATCATTTGTCATAATTTTCCCCTTAATATTCTATATATATAATAAAAATTTTTGATATAAAAAATTGATAATATAATTTTTATTTAAAAGATTTAATATATATTTTTCTAACGTGTTATAATAATAGGTATGATAACATTTTTGTTCGGAATTTTTATACTAATAGTAGGTTATATAGTATATTCAAGATATACGGAAAGTCAGTTTAACGTGACTGAAGAACAAACACCTGCCGAAAGAATGAGTGACGGAGTAGATTTTGTTCCTCTCGGTAAAAAGAGGAATATG
>CANQNX010000012.1 GCA_947625345.1 Candidatus Gastranaerophilales bacterium | reverse complement strand
AGCATGACAGAGAGAGTGAATAAAAACAAAAGGAAAGACTTAGTATTTTTTGTGTCATTCTGAGGAGCGAAGCGAGCTCAGAATCTGTGATAATGAGATTCTGAAACAAGTTCAGAATGACATAAAGTTATAAGCCTGCCGCTGCAAAAATAATGATTGAATGAGTTATAAATAATTTGGTTAAGTTATAAGCCTGCTCTGCAGGGCAGCATGAAATTATGATTAGATTATATTTTTTACGGGAAACTTTTCTACGTACAATTTATATAGCGCCTCGGTGCCTAAATCTTCAAACGCAATTACTTCACATTTTTTTATTTTTTGTGATAATAAAGCAGCTATTCCGCCCGTAACAGTGAAGTATTTACGGTTAGATAACTTAATTATTTTTTTGATTTCTTTACTTCTGTCACCTTTGCCTATAGTTGCAATTAAACCTTGTTTGTAGAGTTCTTTGGCATATTTATCCATTCTCTCCGATGTTGTCGGCCCTATTGAACCTATTATTTCATTAGGTCTTGTAGGACAAGGACCGGCATAAAAAATTATTTTGTCTTTTATTTCAATCGGCAATGATTTTTTTTCCTTCAACATTTCGCATAAACGTTTATGTGCCATATCTCTTGCAACATATATTTCTCCGGTCAACAGTACTTTTTCTCCGGATTTTAAATTTTTAATTTCTGCAATGTTGTCCGTAAAAATTTCTTTCGGCTCTTTATTTTTTTCTGAAATATCAATAAATTCAGGGGTTTGGTGTTCATAGTTAATTTTATTTTTCGATATTGTGCACTTTGAAATTCTCATTGAATGGCAGTTTATCGTCACGGCAACAGGCAGACATGCAATATGTGAAGATGAAGTTTTGAGTTTTACATCGAGGACGTATTG
This sequence comes from Candidatus Gastranaerophilales bacterium, assembly GCA_947625345.1. Lineage (GTDB taxonomy): Bacteria > Cyanobacteriota > Vampirovibrionia > Gastranaerophilales > Gastranaerophilaceae > Avigastranaerophilus. The sequence goes on along the minus strand of CANQNX010000012.1, from coordinate 28,184 downwards.
TTTTTTATAAGTTTTTGGAGCGGTTGAATTAATATAATTTTTTATTTTTTCGGCTAATTTAATCTCATCCGAGGTAAAATTATCTTCGAGTAAAGCTTCTTTTGATAATATTAAGGCATTGTCTGCACTCGAGCCTGCTCCGATACCTATAAATAATGGAGGACATGAGTTTTCTCCCGAGGAAGTAACCATTTCCGAACAGGTTTTAATTATTTCTTCTTCACTTGAAGTGGGCAGCATCATTGTTAGTTTTGTTTTATTCTCGGAGCCTGCTCCTTTAATCAAAATTCCTATTTTTATTTCGTTACCTTTTGTGAGTTTTGTGTGAATTATTACGGGTGTATTTGTTTGACTGTTTGTTCTGTCAAAAATTGCATTTTTTACAATTGATTTTCTGAAGAAATTTTCTTTGTAGCATTTTTCAACGGCGGAATTTATTGCATCTTCTATGTACTCGCCTTTTAAATTAACTTCTTGTCCCATTTCAAGAAAAACTATTACCATACCCGTATCTTGGCACAATGGAAGTTTTGTTTCATAGGATATTTTTGCGTTTTTAAGTATAGCTGCAGCAATATCTTTATAAACACATTCTTTTTGTTTGTATGTCTCATAAATTTTATTGTAAACTCGCTTATCAAGGCATGTATTTGCTTGAAAACACAGGTTATATACCGCTTCTTTAATTAGTTCCGTTGATATTTCACTCATAATAAAATGATATAATTTTACACAAATTATGTAAAGCATTATAATCAATGTATGCCTCATTTTTTAATAAAATCTGAAAATATAAACGGGAAAACAATAACAATTGCGGATAAAGAACTTTATAAGCATGTTATAAAAGTTTTGCGCTCTAAAATCGGGGAATCCGTTTTATTTTTGGATGAAAATGAAATTCAATATGAAACAAGAATCAGTGAAATTTTTCAAAATACTTTTAATTGTTTAATTGAAAAAAAATATAAATCTCAAAGAAAACTCAACTTAAACATTGTCATTGCTCAAAGTGTTTTAAATTCCGAGGCTCAAATCAGTTCTATTCAAAAAGCAACGGAACTCGGATGCAGGGGAATTATTCCTTTATATACGGAAAATTGTGCGGTAAAAGAAAACGTAATAAAGAATAAAATTGAAAAATGGCAAAAAGTTGCTTATGAATCAGTTAAACAATGTGAAAGAGCAGATGTACCAAAAGTTTATAATTATATGAAATTAGAGGATGTCATTAAACAATTTGAACAAATAATTATATTTGCCGAACATTCTTGTGAATTAAATTTTATGGATTATGTAAAACAACATAAAATTGATAAAACAAAAGATATACTTATTGTTATAGGTCCTGAGGGCGGATTTTCGAATAAAGAATTTAAGTTATTTAAAGAATTAAATTTACCTTTAATAACATTAGGTAATTTAATTTTGAGAGCGGATACGGCATTGGTTGCAGCTATAACTACTGTTATTAACGGAGTTAATTATGGATAATTTTATTCAAAAAATTGATAATGATGAAATTGTTAAATTAATTAAACCGTATTTAAAAGGAATGGAATGTTATTTAGTCGGTGGTTTTGTTCGTGATATTTTAACGGGTAAAAATAGTCCGGACCGTGACTTAATTATATGTACGGATAAAATTGACGTGTTTGCAAAAAATCTTTCCGATAATCTTGATGCACATTTTATTGAGCTTGACAGTGTTAATAAAATATACAGAATCGTTATGAAGGATAAAATAAATTATATTGATATAACAGCACCGATTGAAAATGATTTTGAAAAAGATATTAAAAGACGTGATATTACAATAAACGCAATTGCTTTTGATATTAATAATAAAAAATTTATTGATTTAACAGGCGGTATTGATGATATAAGAAATAAAAAAATAAGAGGAATATCAGATAAAAACTTTGAAGATGATCCTTTAAGACTTTTAAGAATATTTCGATTTTATTCTAAGACCGGATTTGATATTGATGAAAGTCTTATTAAGCTTTCGAAAAAATTATATAAACGTATAAATGAACCTGCAAAAGAGCGTGTAAATGTTGAACTCTTAAAAATGTTTGAAGGAGATTATTGTCATTATGCACTTTTAAAACTTGATGAAACAGGCATGCTTGAAGAATTATTTCCTATTTATAAAGAAGTAAAGAAAATTCCTAAAAATTCTCATCATCATTTGGATTTGTTTCATCATTTAGTCGAAACCGTAAATCAAATACAAATAAAATATGAAACTGCGAATGAAGAAATTAAAGCATATTTAAATACGCCGATTTTTGGCGGTGTAAAAAGGATAGCATTTTTAAAATCGGCTGGATTTTTGCATGATATAGGTAAACCTTCATGCTGGACTATAGAAGAAGAAACCGGTCGCCACAGATTTATTAAACATGATGATATCGGCTCTAAACTTGTTGTTCCTGTTCTGAGAGATTTAAAATTTTCAAAAAAACAAATTGATTATATAAAAACATTAATAAAATATCATATTTATCCTTCAAGTCTTGTTTGTGCACCTGATGTTAATGACAAAGCCTTTTTAAAATTTTACCGAAAAATGGAGGATGTTGTAATTGATGTAATAATTCTCGCCATGGCTGACAGATTATCCGCAAGAGGAGAAAAAGTCACTCGGGAAATGGTTGAAGATAATATAAATAAACTTACCAAACTTTTGAATAATTATCTTGAACAAAGAAAAAATATAAAACCTATTGAGAAACTGCTTGACGGGACTGATATTATGGAAATTTTAAAAATAAAACAAGGTCCTAAATTGGGTGAAATAATAAAAGCTTTAAAAGAGGCTCAGATTTCTTCCGAAGTAAATACTAAAGAAGAAGCAATTAATTTTGTTTTAAAAAATTTTAGTATAAAATCTTAATACAGAAGGTTGTGTTTCTTTGCAAAAAAATAAATTTTAAATATAATCTAAATAAAAGAGGTAAGAATATGAATTCAGTTGTAATAGTTGGACGTGCAGGTCAGGATCCTGAGGTTAAATATTTTGAGTCGGGGAAGGTAAAAACAACTTTTTCCGTTGCGGTTTCAAGATGGGATTACAAGAGTAAAGCGGAAACGACTGACTGGTTTAATATAGAATTATGGGATAAATCTGCTGAAATAGCAGGTGAGTATGTAAAAAAAGGTCGTCAGGTTTGTATTGACGGACGATTAGTTTCAAATAAATGGACAGGCTCAGACGGAGAGCAAAAAGAAAGATTTGTTATCCGTGCTAACTCTATGCGTTTGCTTGGCAGTAAAAATGATAATTAACAGGACTTATAATGAATACATCTAATTATATTGCCGTTATTGCCGATGATTTAACAGGGGCTAATGATACAGCACTTCAATTCTTTTTAAGAGGGTGTAAAACTCAAGTTTCTTTCGGAGAAGAAATTTCGGTTGATGAAACTCTTAATACTGAGGTTTTTGCTCTTTCAACGGAAACAAGAAATGTTTCTCAGGAAAGAGCCGTTGAGAGATTAAAAGATGTCTCTGAAAATATATTAAAAAAGTATGCCTTTGAACATATATATAAAAAAATGGATTCTGTATTAAGGGGTAATATAGCAGTAGAAATACTTACTATCATTGAGAAAATGGATTTTGATTGTGCCGTAATTTTTCCGGCTTTCCCAAATGAAGGTAGAACAACCATAGGCGGATATCACTTGGTAAAAGGAATACCTCTTCAGAGAACAGAAGTTTCAAGAGATCCTGCTTTTCCTATTATGGAATCCAATATTGTAAATCTTTTAAGAAATCAATTACCTTCAGAAGCCTCTAATATAGTTGATTTAATAAGTCTTGACACCGTTATGAAGGGTGCAGGGCCTATACTTACAAAATTAAATGAGCTTATTTCAAAAGGTAAAAAATTAATAGTTGCTGATGCCGTTTCTATAACGGATGTTGAACAGATTGCTTTGGCTGTTTCTAAAAGCAGTTATAAGATATTACCGTCAGGCTCTGCCGGTGCAGCTCAAGCCTTAAGTAAAATATGGCATCCCGGAGCTGAAAATGAAGAATACGTAAGAGAAAATCTAAAACTTCCCGTGCTTCCTAAATTTGTTGTATCAGGCAGTGCAACTGAATTAACCGCTTCTCAAATAAAACGACTTCAGGAAAATGATGATATTGATAATACTTATTTTATTGCCATTAAACCTGAAAATATTTTTTCTAATGATTTTGAAGATATATCAAAAAGAATTCTTAACAATCTCGTTAAATCTAACACCGTTATTATTCATTCCTCCGAACTTATCGAAAATTCCGAGGAATTAAATTCCCTTTTAATAGAACAGGAATTAACAAAAGAGGTTTTTATATCGAAAATTTGTGATTATCTTTCTGCGGTTACAAGATGTGTTATGTCTGAAACAGGTGCAATATTGATTACCGTCGGGGGAGAAACTTCATATAAATGTTTGAAAGCAATAGGGTGTGAAAATCTTCAAATAATTGATACCGTTGCACCGGCAATTCCGTTGGGAATAAATAATAAAGGACAGTATATAGTAACAAAATCAGGTAATTTGGGCGGACAAAATACTCTGATTGATATTATAAAATATTTTGAACAGGAACTTTAATGAAAAAAACAGTTATTACAATAGGTGATCCTAATTCTATTTCTCCTGAGATTACCATAAAAGCTTTAAATTTTTTGGATTTGCCAAGGGAAAATGTAATTCTTGTTGCAAATGAAAGTTTACTTGATTTTTATAAAAACGAATTTGATTTATCACTTGAAAAAGAGTATAGAATAGTTGAAATCCCGTATAAAAAAGAAGATATAAAAATCGGTATTGAAAGCGAAGAAAGCGGTGAATTCTCTTTTAAAGCATTAGTTAAAGCTTGTGATTTAATTCGGAAAAAAGAAGCAAATGCGCTTATTACGGCTCCCGTATCTAAAAATGCCCTATATATGGCAGGTCATAAATATTCGGGACAAACTGAAATTATAGAGCAATATCTGTCTCATAATAATCAAAAAGCGGAAATGTTGTTTTACAGCCCTAAATTTTCGCTTCTTTTAATTACGAGACATATTGCACTTAAAGACGTTCCTTTTGTTATTAATAAAGATATGATTATTGACAAAGTCATCAGGTTAAAAAATTCACTTGAAACTCAGCTCGGAATAAAAAATCCAAAATTAGCAATGTGTGCTTTAAACCCGCATGCTTCGGAAAACGGCTTGTTCGGTCTTGAAGAAGAAAAAGAAATAATTCCTGCTGTTTTATATCTTAAAAGTATCGGAATTAATGTTGAAGGTCCTTTCCCCTCTGATGCTCTTTTTACGGATTGCATAAATGAGACTTGTTCTTATGACTGTTATATTGCAATGTATCATGATCAGGGATTAATACCCGTCAAAATGTTAGGCAGGAGTAATTGTATAAACACTACAATAGGTCTTGATATTTTAAGAACTTCGCCTTCACATGGCACTGCTTTTGATATTGCAGGCAAAAATATTGCTAATCCCGACAGCATGATACATGCTATTAAGTTGGCGCTTAAATAAATTTTTTAAGAAAAATTAATTCTTATTATATTTTTTCGTTGATTTTTAATATTGAGGTGTTATTATCAATTATTATTATCAGAAATTATGACTTACCCACCGGAAAGTCAGACAAAAAATTTTACCGAGAGTTGATTTATAAGTAAAATTTTTTAAATAAACGGTAATATAATACCGACTTAAATTACAAAACAAAAAAGGAAGCAGAAATGGCAATTAATTTAAAAAACAAATCTAAAGTTATAGAAAAATATGGAAAAAATGCACAAGATACAGGCAGTGTTCATTCTCAAGCAGCTCTTTTAACCGCTAAAATTGCTGAATTAACCGAACACTTAAAATCAAATCCTAAAGATTTTCAAGGCAGACGTGGTTTATTGATGATGGTAGGAAGAAGAAAAAGAATTCTTTCTTACTTAAAAGATCGTAACCTTGATGAATACAGAAAATTAGTTAAGAAACTAAATATCAGAGAATCAAAATAGTAAAACAAATATAATTTAAAGAACCTCTTATGAGGTTCTTTTTTTATGCATAAAAAAAAGAGGACTTTTAAGGGTCCCCCTGAAATTTTTTTCAATTTCCTCGCGTGTTAGTAAAGGTTAGTAAGTAAGGTAAGTATGAATATAAAAAATAAAACTTAATTTGTTCCTCGTATTTATATAAAGTATTTTTTCCATACCAAATTGCATGAAAAGTTTAGTTTGTTACATATGTTTACAATATAAAATGTCTAAAATTTTAATCAAAAAATCTGTATTTTAATAAAGCAATGATAGCTTGAATACCGTCTTGCCATTTTATTTTTTTACCTTGAGAGTGTGCTCTCGCATTATAATTAATCGGAACTTCTTTAAATCTGACTTTATTTCTGATAACTTTAGCGGTGATTTCAGGTTCAAAATTAAAACGGTCGGATTTAATATTAATATTTTTTATTACATCTTTTTTAAATGCTTTGTAGCAGGTTTCCATGTCCGTAATTTTTGTTTTAAACAGTATGTTGGTAAGAAAAGTAAGAAAAATATTTGCTGCTTTATTTTTCCACATAAAGTTTTTAGAGTTCGAGGTATCTAAAAATCTTGAACCATATACCACATCAGCTTCATCATTAATAAGAAAAGGAAGAATTTTATCATAATCTGAAGGAGAATATTCTAAATCCGCATCCTGAATTACAATAAAATCACCTATGGCTTCTTTAAGCGCAGTTTTAATTGCAGCTCCCTTGCCTTTATTTTTGTCATGAAATAATACTTTGTATTTGGAATTTAATTCTTTTAAAATTTCACGACTTGAATCCGATGAGAAGTCATCAACTAAAATAATTTCTTTTTCTAAATTACAAAAAGATGCATTTTCAACATTTTCAAGCAGTAGTTTTATTGTATCTTTTTCATTATATACCGGTATTATAATAGAGACTTTTTTCATAATTAATCCGTTTTAACTGATTTGAATGCTTTAACAACAACTTGAGTTCTGTCTTCAACACCCAATTTTTGTATAATACTTGAAACATGAACTTTAACCGTATTTATACTTACGTCAAGTATTTTTGATATTTCACCGTTATTTAAACCTTCACAAATATAATAAAGTACTTCTTTTTCTCTGTCAGTCAAATTATAAGTATCATTCAGGTTAAAGCTTTTTGTAATTTTATCCTGATTGAGGGCATTAAGAACAACATCTGATATTTTTGGGTCAAACCAAATGGCTCCTTCGATAACAGATTGAACCGTATCTGCGAGTTTATCGGGATTAATGTCTTTTGAACAGTATGCGCTTGCTCCTGCTTTTATTGAATTCAGAACTTCTTCTTCACTGTTGTGTGATGTCAAAATAATTATTTTTATATCTTTTTTTATTTCTTTTATTTTTTCGGTGGCTTCAATACCGTTCATATTCGGTAACCCCAAATCCATAATGACGGCATCAATATTATTGTTTTTAATTAAATTTATTGCTTCTTCGCCTGATGCAGCTTCATATATTTTTTCAATAAAATTTTTAGATTCAAAAGCTGTTTTTAGTCCGAATCGTATTAATGCATGGTCTTCTACAATAAGTACTTTATACATATGCCGCCTCATTTTGTCTTTTGTAGTATAAACTAAAGGTATTTATAATTTTCTTTTCATCAGCGGATTTTCTTTTTTTATTTAATATGTCGCTGAATTGTAATAAAGTTACATTTTTCAATATATCTCTGTCTTCATCTTGTAATTTAATATCAAATTCGGAAATTAAAATATCCAAAATTAATTCACAGGAAATATCCAAAAATGCATCAATTATTTTCCCGTCAAAATGCTTATTTTTTCCTTCAATAATTATTTTAAGTACTTCTTCCATCGGCATTCTGTCACGATAGTGACGAACGGAAGTAACGGCATCAAAAACATCACTTACGGCTAAAATTCTTCCTCCGAGCGGAATATTTTCTCCTTTTAAACCTCTGAAATAACCCGTTCCGTCATATTTTTCATGATGGGATGAGGCTATTTCCGTTATTTCACTTAAAGATGCATTTAAATTGGCTTTACACAATATATCATAAGTAATTTTGACGTGTTCTTTTATATGTTCATATTCTTCTTTTGTTAAAGCACCTTTTTTTTGTAAAACCGCATCTTTAATCCCGATTTTCCCTATATCATGAAGCATTGCTGCTTTTGATATTATATTTGTCATATCCTGATTTAAATTTAATTTTTTACAAATTAATTCCGAGTATAATCTGACTCTGTTAGAGTGACCTAAGGTTATTTTATCTCTTGCATCTATTGATGCGGCTAATGTGTCAATAAAACCTTCCATAATATTTTTTTGTTCTTCAATCATTTTCTGCTGGATATTTAAAAGAAGGTTGTTTTCTATTGCAATTCCGGCATTTGTTCCTATGGCAAGAAGTATATTTTCATCCTCTATTGTAAAATCACCGTCTAATTTATTTAATACCTGAAATGCACCTATTATTTCAAATTTAATATTTCTTATCGGCATACATAAAAGATTGTATGTTTTATAACCGGTGTATTTATCTATTTCTTTATTAAAACGGCTGTCTTTATAAACATCTTTTATTCTGATAGTTTCCCCCGTTTTTACCGCATAACCGGCAAAACCTTTATCGGCAGAGAATCTTATTTCTTTGCTCTCAAGCCCTAAAGCAACTTTTGACCATAACTCATTTTTATCTTTGTCATACAGAAAGACACTGCACCTGTCAGCATTAAGAACTAACCTTGTTTGTTCAGCTATGGTTAAAAGTAATTTATCTATATTTGCTTGAGCATTTACGGTTTTTGCTATGGTTGAAAGTGCTAACAGTAGTGTTGTATCCTGCTGCTTATTTTTTCTTTTCCTTGATGTATTAATTATTGCCTGATGAAGTGTTGCATTTGAATTAATATAATTTTTTGATAGTATTCTTAATTCATCGTATATTTTGTGGAATCCATAAGAATGAGAAGAATTTATGGCTTTTTCCAAAAAATTGATAGCCATTTTTGTGTTTTGTACCCTAATATATGTAATTGCCAATAATTCCAAATTTTTTACTTCTAATAACGGATATTCTTTTAGTGAATCGATACACAAGTTTAAATAATAAACAGCTTCCGAAAACTTATTTTCAAGTAAAAATATTTGTCCTCTTGCAAATTTGTTTATTGCTATGGCTGCCATATTATTAGAACTTTCCGATAAAAATTTTGCATCTTCAAGTAAAGAAAGAGAATTAAAGTAGTTTTCAGATTTACTTAAATATTTGTTTAAACCTGTTAAAGAAAGACAAATAGCTACTTTTGAAATATTTTTGTGTGCAAGAAATATTTTATGAGCCTCTGAAAGTTTTTCTGTAGCTGTTTTATAATTGTTATGCCCGTATGCATCAATAGCATCGAAAAGAAGCAAATCTGCTTCTTCTAATGAATTAACTTTTAATTTGTTTTTTTTGTTTTCGGGCATAAAAATCCTTAATTGAAGAAATTTTATATTCTCATTATACATATTTTAGTATTTAAATACAAACTCTTTGGGAGCGTATGTATTAATGTAATTGAACATTTCTGAAATGGTATGGGCTATAAAATATAGTGATTTTGTTTCTTCCCTTGCAAATTTATTTTCGTATACAGTTTTAAACATCTCAAACAGATTATCGTAATACCCGTCAAAATTAAAGAAAATTATGGGTTTATTGTGATATCCCAATTGTTTTGCGACAAGTATTTCAAATATTTCTTCAAAAGTTCCGAAGCCGCCGGGTGCAGCTACAAATATGTCTGCATTCTTTTCCATGGTGGCTTTTCTTTCTCTCATATCTTTTGTTATTATTACTTTTGCAAGTTTGTGATTTTCAAGTCCGAAAGATGCAATTCTCTCCGGAATAACACCTATAACTTCAGAACCGTTTTTTAGTGCGTTATCGGCTATAACACCCATCATTCCGACTGTTGTGCCGCCATAAACCATATTAAAATTATTTTTACCTATGTTTTCACCTAATTCTTTTGCAAATTTATAAAATTTTTCAGGCAGATAATTACTTGATGAGCAGTATACACATATTGTTTTTTTATTTTCCAATTATTCACTCCTTGAAGAACTTATAAAAAATAACATGAAGAAGTTTTATTGAAACCCCTTCATGTCAACAATCACAATCTGCTAATATTATAAAAAATTATATAATTACTGTCAATCCTGAGAGGCTGAATATTTGTCATTCAGATATAATTCAATATCAATGCCTAATTTTTTTATATCATTTTTTAATTCTTTGCTCTTTGAAATTTTATAATTTTTTTCCGATGAAATTATGATTAAGTTTGTTATGTCAATAACTCTTTTATCTAAATTAAAGAATGATTTGTAATATACTTTATCTGAAAAATTCCCTTTAAATATGTAATTATATTTGAAAAATTTTTCGTAGACGGGGAAAAATTTCTTCATAAATTTATTATTTTTATGTTTAAGGTCAGGACTTGCACACATATTGGAAACAAATATTCCGTCTTTTTTCAAGCATTTTTTTAGGGATTGAAAATATTCTTCGCTCAAAAATCTCAAGTCTATACCGTTATTATTGGCTACATCAACAACGATTAAATCATATTTCTTTTTTGTGTTTCGTAAGTATGTCATACCGTCTTGAAGATAAAATTGAAATTTTTGGTCGGGTTTAAAATTAAAAAATTCAATTGCGATATTTACAATATTTTCTTCAATATCCGCAACATCTATGGTTTTTAAATCTTTAAAAAGAAATTCAAAATCATTTATTATTTTACCTGAACCCATACCTATAAGCAGAATTTTTTCAACTTTCGGGTTTAAAAGATACGAAATCAAAAAATAATTAATATAAGGAAGATTACCCTTATAAAAATCTGTATTAATATATCCTGCCTGATAAGTATCTTTATAATGCAAGAAACGTCCTACTTCATTTTCAATAATTTTGATATTGTGAAAATTTGAGTTTAATTCATATAAAATACAATCATTAAACTTTTTGTCGTTTATTATTTTTAAAAGATTATCATCGGGTTTTTTTATTGCTAATTTTTCGGGGATTAAAATATTCATAAAATAATTATTACATAAAATTTTCAGGATTAATTGTCAAATATGACATAAAAAAATATTGATGTTAAAATTTATTCAAAAGAATAAATTGGAGAGTAATATGCAGGAAACAAAAGAAACAACATCATCAATAGATACAATAAGGCAAGGCAGATTGCATAAAGTGGAAGAATTAAGAGAAAAAGGGATTAATCCTTATCCTTATAAATTCGACAAAACTGCATCTGCAAAAGAATTGCAAGAAAAGTATAAAGATTTGGCGCAAGGTGAAGAAACCCAAGACCGCTTCAGTGTTGCAGGCAGAGTTATGGCTATCAGAAACTCGGGCATGTTTATTGATTTAATGGATGATTCAGGTAAAATACAAATTTTTTCTCACAAACAAAATATTAATGAAGATAAATTAAAGCTTTTAAAGCTTATAGATATAGGTGATATTGTCGGTTTTGTTGGGGATATAAGAAGAACTCCGAGAGGAGAATTAAGTATAAAAGCAGTTGATATTGAAATTTTGACAAAATCATTAAAGCCTCTTCCGGAGAAATTTCACGGTTTAACTGATGTAGAAACGAGATATCGTCAAAGATATGTTGATATGATAATGAATCCTGAAGTTAAAGAAACATTTAGAAAAAGAGGTTTGATAATCCAAAAAATAAGAGAATATCTTACTTCACAAGGATTTTTGGAAGTTGAAACTCCAATGCTTCATTCTCAAGCAGGAGGAGCTAATGCAAGACCGTTTGAAACTCATCATAATGCACTTGATATTCCGATGTATATGAGAATAGCACCCGAATTACATTTAAAAAGATTAATGGTAGGCGGATTAAGTGAAAAAATATTTGAAATAAACCGTTGTTTTAGAAATGAAGGAATTGATTCACTTCATAATCCTGAATTTACTACGATTGAATTATATCAAGCTTATGTAGATTATAATGATATGATGAAATTAACAGAAAATCTTGTAGCCTTTGTTGCACAAGAGGTTTTAGGAACAACAAAGATTAAATATGGAGATAACGAGATAGATTTAACACCCCCCTGGGATAGAAAAACTATGATTGGCTCAATAAAAGAAGCAACAGGGGTAGACTTTAATGAATTTGTAACAAATTGTGAAGCAGAAGATGCTGCAAAAAAACTTGGTGTTGAATTAGAAGAAAATATGAACTGGGGAAAGATTGTTGAGGCTGTATTTGAAGCAAAAGTAGAGCCGTTTATAATACAACCCGTTCATATAATGGATTACCCCAGAGAAATATCACCATTAGCCAAAGTTCACAGAGATAATCCCCGTTTGACGGAGAGGTTTGAATCAAAAGTTAACGGTTGGGAATTAGCTAACGCATTTTCCGAGCTTACTGATCCTGTAGATCAAAGAGAACGTTTTGAAGCACAAGCCCTACAAAAAGCTCAAGGTGACGAAGAAGCATGTGACATAGATGAAGATTTCATAAATGCATTGGAATTCGGAATGCCCCCTACTGGCGGTATGGGCATGGGTATTGATAGATTAGTCATGCTCTTAACTGCATCAACCACTATTCGTGATGTAATTGCATTCCCCACTATGAAAAACAAATAGCAGATTATAATTCAAATTAAAATAAACTATTGACTATATTTAAAAAATAAATATAATAGATATGTGATATTTTTAGAAAGGGGTTTATTCCATGAATAAAGAAGATTTAGTACAAGAAGTATCAAAAAAAGCAAAAGTTACACAAAAAGAAGCTTATGACGTAATTAACACAATTATGTCAACAATTGAAAAAACAGTTGCTAAAGGAAAAAAAGTAACTTTAGTCGGATTTGGTACTTTTGAAGCAAGAAAAAGAGCTGCAAGAACAGGACGCAATCCTCAAACAGGTGCTAAAATTAAAATTGCTGCTAAAACTGCTCCTGTATTTACTGCAGGTAAAAAATTCAAAGAAATTGTTGACGGCAAAGTTCTTGCTAAGAAATAGTTTTTGTTTGGATTAAAAATGTTTGGAAGGATAAGATATTTCTTATCCTTCTTTTTTAGTTATAATTAGTTTATGGATAAAAAATCACTTAAAACATTGGAATTTGACAGAGTTTTATCTTTCTTATCGGAATTTGCAATAAGTAATAAAGGTAAACAAAGGTGTCTTAACAGTATCGTTTATGATGATGTTAACACAATAAAATTGCAATTAATTTTAACATCTCAGGCAAAAGAAATTTTAAATCAGGCAATTAGTGTGCCATTAGAAAATATATATGAAATTGAAAAAAGTCTTGAGGATGCTGCTAAGAAAGTAAGACTAAGTGAAGAAGAGATTATTAACATTGCTCGTTCATTAAGAACTTCAAGGTTAATGAGAAATTTTCTTGATGATATTTCAAAAGATAATCCGGAACTTTCATCATATAAAGATAATTTGTTTGCAAAAAAAGAATTAGAAGATGAAATTTTTAATATATTTACTCCTTCCCTAACCGTTAAGGAAGATGCAACACCTGAACTTAAGAGATTAAACCAAATATTAAGAGATACACAGGTAAATGTTAAAACGTGTATTTCCTCCTTACTTCAAAACAGTGATTTTACAAGTAATCTGCAAGATAATATATATACCCAAAGAGACGGCAGAACCGTATTTCAAGTTAAATCTTCCTGTAAAAATAAGGTATCGGGAATTATACATGATATATCACAAAGTAATCAAAGTGTCTTTATTGAGCCTGAGATTCTTGTAGGTCTTAATAATAAGATAAGAGAAACCGAAGTTCAAATTGAAATTGAAACGGAAAAGATATTAAAAGAACTTTCAATTAAAATTGGCGGATTTTCAAAAGAAATAAAAGATTCAAATGAAACTCTGACAGAATTGGATTATATTTTTGCAAAAGCCAAATATAGCAGGACAATTGACGGTTGCAGCGCAAATATATCCGAAAAAAAGATAATAAATTTGAAGTTTATGAAGAATCCCGTGTTATTAAAAACAGGTGTAAATGTCATTGAAAATGACTTTTATATGGATTTTGATAAAAATTGTATGATAATAACAGGTTCAAATACCGGAGGTAAAACCGTAATATTAAAAACGGTGGGGCTTTTTGTTCTGATGACTAAGGCAGGACTTCATATACCTTGTTATGAAGCTGAAATATATCCGTTTAAGAAGGTTTTTGCGGATATTGGAGATGAACAAAGTATAGAGCAAAATCTTTCTACATTTTCATCTCACATGACAAATATTGTCAAAATAATAAATAAAACGGATTCGGAAACGCTTATTTTACTTGATGAAATAGCTGCAGGTACCGAGCCGAAAGAAGGAGCTTCAATAGCACAGGCAATTTTGAAATATTTACAAGGTAAGGGAGCTTTTGTTATTATAACGACTCACTATGGTGAGTTGAAATCTCTTGCTTATTTAAATTCAGGTTTTATAAATGCATCTGTTGAATTTAATATCAATACACTTAAACCTACATATAAATTATTAATAGGGATTCCGGGAGCAAGTAATGCAATATCAGTCAGTCAAAATTTAGGATTAAAACAAGAAATAATTGAATCGGCGAAAGATATATATTTCAATCAAAAAGATAATACCGCAAAGGTTTTGGAGGAACTCCAAAAAACGCAGATGGCATTATCGGAATCAAGGAAAATTACCCAAGAAAAAGAAGAAAATGTAAAAAGACTTGAGCAGAGCCTTAATGATAAATTAAACGAGATAAAAAAAGAAAAAAAGAAAAATATAGGAATATACAAAAAGAAATATGAAACTTCAATAACCGAAGCACGTGAAGAAATTAAAGAAATATTAAAGGAAATGAGAGAAGAGAAATCCGAAAAGATAGCGAGAAGAAGTTTTCACAGACTTCAAGCCATTGAAAGCAATATGCGCTCGGATTTTAACAGAGATGAAGATGAGATAGCTCAAAAATATACGCCCGTTGACTGGGAAAACGTAAAAACAGGCGATAAATTGATGGTTATAGATTTAAATCAGGAAGTAACGCTTCTTTCATTGCCCGATAAAAATAAAAATGTTGAAATCCAAATGGGGCAAATAAAAACGAAGGTAAAAAAAGAAAAATTAGCTGTATTAAATAAGAATTTAATAAAACGTGAAAAGAAAGTAAAAGGTGTTTATAAAAAAGATTTTTCTATAGAGCGTCATTCCATGTCTCAAACATTGGATTTAAGAGGATATCGTTGTGAAGAAGCTCTTGATGAAATAGAAATGTATTTGGATAAAGCGAGCTTGGTTAATTTAACTCCGGTATATATAATACACGGGCATGGCACGGGGGCATTAAAGCAAGTAATAAGAGAATATTTAATGCACTCTCCGTACGTTGCAAAATTTCGTCCCGGTGAAAATGCCGAGGGTGGTGACGGTGTTAGTGTTGTAGATATTAACTAATTTAAAATAATTTGTTATAATTTTAACCGTAGGGATAATAAGATTAGTAATGGTACAAATAGCTTTAATATCGGACAATAATGAAACCGAAAAAGAAATAAATGTTCTTTTTCATAAATATTCATATGAGTGTGAAATTATAAGAAATGAAGCTGAAGCTGATGAATTTGTTAGAGATAAAACAGCAGGAGTAATAATTTTTGATGCCGATTCAAAAAATATAGATATAATATCTTTGATTCGAAAAGTTAAATTAACAATGCAGACTAATGATATCCGTTCCATTGTACTATTACCTGAAAAAAATATTAATTATGATATTTTAAAATATTTTAATTCGTATATAACAAGACCGGTAAATGATGAATTATTTGCAGCTGCAATTAATTCTAATTTACAGCTTTGTGAAACTTTCAGGGTACTGTCAAAGAATAATAATGAGCTTGCTAAGAGTTTGTATCAGTTGAATGTGTTATATAATACGAGTACGCAAATTGCAGGGTCATTGGATAAAACAAAATTAATAGAAATAATGACTGACGGATTAGACCAAAGTTTATCACTATCATTGACGTATGCCCTGTTTTTAAATGAAGTGAATGATATTAAATTAATAATAAAATCTTTATTTCCGATATCTCAAAGATTAGAGGATGCAATAAAATTAAGAGCATTATTGAATTTTAAGAATTTATTTTCAATAAACCCTGCCCCTGAAAGTATAAATATAATAAAAACAAATAAAGACCAATTCGGAGAACATGATTTAAATATATTTTCTTATGATAATTTGTTTGCTCCGATTAATATAAAGAATAAATTTTACGGAGTAATAGAAGTATTCAGAGAACAAGATTTTGCTCCCGATGACACTAAATGTTTTACAACCTTGATAAAACAAGTATCTTTGCCTTTAGAGAGTGCAATATTATATGAAGAAATAAAAGATACAAACATAAAACTTGAGAAGTTAGAGAGATTAAAATCAGAGTTTATATCAATAGTATCACATGAATTAAGAACGCCTTTAACATCGATAAACAGCGCACTTGATATAATTTTAAAAGGGAGTGCGGGAGAAATTAATGATGCTGCCGAGAAGTTTTTAAATTTGGCAAAACGAAATGTAACAAGGTTATCTGCAATAATATATGACTTATTGGATTTATCCAAGATTGAAGCCGGAAAAATGGAGTTCAGATTTGAGAAAAGTAATATCAATTTAACAATGGAAATAGTTAAGAATACATTGGAAAATTTGGCAAAAGAACAGAATATAACAATGGAATTAAAGGCTGATAATACTTTAGGACTTGTATATGTTGATTCACAAAGAATGGAACAGGTTTTAACAAACTTAATATCAAACGCAATAAAATTTACCAAGGAAAACGGTAAAATAGAAATCGAAAGTAAAAAAATAACAAAGTCGGATTTAATAAATAATCCGTTTTTTGAAAAGTTACCCGATTATATGAGTGAAGAATATGTACAAATATCGGTGAAAGATGACGGAATCGGGATAGCAAAAGAAAACTGGAATAAAGTATTTGAACAATTTAAACAAATAGAAAATTCACTGAGCAGAAAAGTCGGAGGATCAGGTTTGGGGCTTCCGATTGCAAAAAGGTTGATGGACGCACATAAAGGATTTATATGGTTAAACAGCGAAATAAATAAGGGTTCTACGTTTTATATAGCATTGCCTTTAATGAACGATAAAGAAATATTTATACATTCACTTGAACAAGATATGCAAAAAGCAAAACAGGATCATATAAATATAGCTTTAACATCGTTAAGGGAAAATGTAATTGAAGGTAAATCATTTATAGATAAAATATTATCTGATGAAATAATAAGAAAAAATGTTGTGCATAAAGAATATTCATATATAGAAAACGGGAAAAGATATTATTATATGTATTCCGTAGATGTGGATTCTTTTGTTTTTGATTTTGAGGTGAAGAGAGTAGAATCATATTTAAATACAAACAGTGCAGAATATAAAGAATGTGATATAGTGTATTTATCAGCACTATATCCGAGGGACACTGAAAATAAGGAAGAATTTTTAAATAAGGTCAGCGAGTTTTCAAAAGGGGATATGAATGAAGAAAATATTAATAGTTGACGACGAAGCCGATATAATAGAAATATTGCAATATGTTTTAGAAGCTCAGGGATATGAGTGTATAACTGCAATGGACGGAGAGGAAGGTTTAAAATCCGCAAGGGAATTAAAACCCGATTTAATTATATTGGATGTAATGATGCCGAAAATTAACGGTTATAAAATAAGCAGACTGTTAAAGTATGATAATAAATATAAAGATATACCCATATTAATGATAACTGCCCGCTCTCAAGAAGAAGATAAGATTATAGGTGAGGAAACGGGAGCTGATGAGTATATAACAAAGCCGTTTAATGTAGACTATGTAGTTGAAAAGGTAAAAAAATATTTAGGATAGTAAGTAATGGAACTTGTAACCAATAAAACACTTGAAAAATTGAAATATGATTTGGTAAGGGACGGACTGGTCAGTTTTGAAGAAATTGAAAAAGCCGCAGAACTTGCTTCTTCACAGAATGTAAATATAGGTTCAATTCTTATAAAATCCAATTTAATAACTGAAGAAAAACTTTTAAAATTTCTTGAAAGTAAGCTGCATATACCATACGTTGATTTAAAAGATTATTCACCCGATACTTCATGTTTAAAATACATAAGTTATAATGAAGCAACAAAATATAAAATAATACCGTTATTTAAGATAGAGAATGTACTGACAGTGGCAATGGCAGATCCTTTGGATTTATTTGCAATAGATAAAATAGTTGAGAAAACGGGATGTGATATAGAACCTGTCGTTTCAGCAGAATCTTTAGTAATGAAAAAAATCGATGAATATTATAAAAATGAGGGCTCTGTCGGGCAAATAAGCATTGAAGATACTCAAACAAAATTTGATTGGCAAGAGGAACTCCATAATGATGTATTGTCTGACGAACATATACAGGTATTAATTAGAGCTATATTGAAACAGGCAATAATGAATAAAGTTCACGAAATGTTTTTTGAACATGCTATAAACGGATTAAGCGTAAATTTCCGAGAAGGAAACGATATAGTAAACACAGGACAAATACCGTCAGTATTAGTCGTTCCGTTTTTATCCAAATTAAAAACGCTCTCATCGCTTGATGCAAATGTATGTGAATTACCCCAGTTAGGTAAATTGATATTTAAAGTAGATGATATAAACTTAACGGCAAGTATATCGGCATTTCCGACAATAAACGGTGAAAGAATATCATTAAAAATATATAAACCGCCAAAGAAATTAGAAGAAATAGGTTTTGAAGAAAAGCAAATAAGTACATTAAAAACGGCAGTTTCAAACCCCGGTATAACATTAATTTGCGGAGCATCACTTGCGGGGAAAACACATATAATTTATTCTTTACTGAATGAAATATCAAGTCCGAAAATAAATATAATGACAATAGAATCAATTTCCAAATATGATTTAAAAAATGTGAATCAGTGTGAATTAAATGAGAATATAGGATTTAACATAGAAAAAGCGATGAGATTTATAGAATTTCAAGCTCCTGACATAATATATTTTGAAGGGATAACGACAAAGTCCGCACTTGATTACTTCGGTTCTTTAGTCTTTAAAAATAAAAAATTAATTACGGAATTTTTAGCCGATAATATGGCTGATTTAAACAAAAAATTGTCTTATAACGAATTTGAAATGTTTAAACCTTTGATATCATGTATAGTTTTTGTTCATAATCAAAACAGAATAGAAGTTTTTGATAAAACAGATTTAAGTAAATTTTTAAATTAATAATGTAAATTTATCTTAACAAAAGAAATTTCATGCGTTAAAAAAATATTTTCAGGTTTTAGAACTAAAAAATAGTTATACGGGAAATAAACATGAAAGTATGTAAAATATCATATGATTATCCGGTGAAATTGTACACTAAGGGTAATAGAAATGAAGCAGGGATTATAAATAGAGGTGTAAGTACAAATCCGTTTACGGAAAATATATATCATGGCAGGGATTTAGTTACATTTAAGGCGAAAAATTTTGAGAGTACCGTAACAGATAACTATTTTAAGCTACCGCAAGGGTGTACACCTGATGACTTTCAGCTTGAAGCGGCAAGAGGAATATATGAGGGTAAAAACGTAATAACCGAAGCTCCGACGGGAACGGGTAAAACGGCAATTGCATATTATGCTGCAAAAAAGAATATGGAGGAAGGTAAAAAAACGTTCTATACAACTCCTTTAAAGGCATTAAGCAATCAAAAATTGTTAGAATTTAAAAAGATATTCGGACGTGAATTCGGAGAAGAAAATGTCGGAATATTAACCGGAGAAAGACGAGAGAATCCAAATGCACCTATAGTAATAATGACAACTGAAGTATACAGGAATATGGCGCATGATAATATGTATGAACACTCAAATCCGATAATGGAAAATATAGGCACGGTTATATTTGATGAAATGCATTATATGGATGATCCGGAGAGAGGAACCGTATGGGAAGAAGCAATAATGTATACCCCCGAAGATGTTCAGATGTTAGGATTAAGTGCAACAATAGGAAATGCTCAACATATAAATAACTGGATAGATTCAATAAAAGATAAAGAAACAAAATTAGTAAGCATGCCCGAAGAGAAGCGTCATGTTCCGTTAGTATATGACAGTTTTGTAACTAGCACTTATTTAGCGGAAGAAAAACAGATAAAACAGGCACTAAAAAAAGGTGTGGAATATGATTCGGGCAGGATATTAAGAAGACCTGAATTAAGTGATTATAAGACAGCCTTAAACAAGCTTTCAAAAGAAGAAAAACTTCCGGCAATATTTTTTGTATTCAGCAAAAGATTTTCTAGAGAGATATTAGATTATCTTGAAAAAGAAGGACCCGATTTAACAACTAAAGAAGAGAAAAAAGAAATAAGTGAAATATTAGATAACTATTCATCAAAAAAATATTTAGGAAGCGATATAAATATTCAAGCATTGAAAAAAGGTTATGCAGTTCATAATGCAGGTATATTACCCGAACAAAAAGAGATGATAGAAGAACTGTTTCAAAAGAAATTATTAAAAGTAGTTATAGCAACCGAAACATTGGCTGCCGGAATAAACATGCCTGCAAAAACCGTATTGTTATCCCGTCCTTATAAGCCGACAAGTAATATGGAGGGAATAAAAACAAGCAGAAATGAAGTAACATTAACTCCTAACGAATTTAAGCAGATGTCAGGCAGAGCGGGAAGAAGAGGAATAGATGAAGTCGGATATGTATATACAATGTCTTCAAATAAAGCATCCGAAGAAGAATTTGAAGAATTGAAGAATGCTCCGTCAAATCCGATAAGAAGTAAATATAATCCTGATTATTCATTTTTATCGGGATATTATCAATTCAATGAAAATGACTACTATTTAAGTAAACTTTTTGAAAAATCATTTAAAGCATATGATGAAGATGAAAAAGTAAAAAAACAAAATGCGCAAAATTTACTTTCTGATGCCGCAAAAAGGACACAAGTTTTATTGGACAGAGATTTTCTGAAAATTGAAAACGGAATAATAAAACCGACAATAAAAAGTAATATGGCATCAAAAATAAAAGGATTTGATACATTAAGTTTGGTAGAAACCGTAGCGGATAAAACATTTAAAGGTTTATCTCCCGAAGCTTTAGCTGCAGTAGTAGGTATGATAGCAAATCCTGCGGATTATAAAGACACGGTACTTAGTTCTGACAGTTATTTAAATGAAATATTTTATAATACCTCAAACAGTATATATAGTGTCTATGACAATATGGCAAAATCCGTAAGTGAAGGATTAAACGAATTGGGCTTCAAGTTTGAAAATTTTAAAAACTTAAATGAAGTGCTTGAAACTGTTCAAAATATAGAAGTTCCCGATACTCCTTTATATGATATTAAAATGGAAATGTATATACTTAATTCTCAAAAAGAAAAATTAAAAACAATAAATTCTAACCGAACAAATTACAGTTTTGAAGAAGTATATAAACTTATGAAAATGGGATATACAATTCCGTCAGGTGCACTTGAAAAGATTAGAGTCGACGTTGAGTCTTATAAAAAGAAAAACAATATAAAAAGTTTTGATTCTCAAATAACAGATATAACAAGTCAAATTAAAGAATTAGAAACTAATTCAAAAGAAAGCGGAAGAAAAACAAAAAAACGTAATGAACGTGAAATTTCAGAATTATCTAAAAAAATAGACGAGCTTATGTTAATGAAATATATTGATGAAAATATTTATAATGAAATAGGTGAAAATTATAAATATACAAAAGAACATTCTTTAAAGGCAATTGATAAAAGATTACAAGAATTGCAGAGTGAATATAGCAAATTAACATTGAAAGACAGATTATGTTCTCAGATACAAGGTATGATAGGTATGGAAAAATATGCCATGACCAAAGACTTTGAATATGAAGATGAAGAAAATAAATCAACAGTGGCATATTCAATCAGCGAATTTTTAAAGAAAACCGAATCCGTTAATTTAACGGAAGTCAACAATAATATAGAAAATCCAAAAACCGAATACGGAATAAGTTCTCCCAAACTTTTATATAATTGGGCAAGATTGAATAAAATTAATCCGGACGGAATATCCAATTGGAAAGTATTGTTGAGAATGTATGCAGATGATTTTGATGAAGGAGCCGTATATAAAAAAGTTACGCAAACCGCAGATTTATTGGGACAAATAAGAGATATAGCTCAAAGCGGAATAAAAATGGCGGAAAGCGAAGAAGAAAGAAAATATTATATTAATTTGAAAAATACGGCGATAGAAGCAAAGAAGCTTATAATAAATGATCCCGTTCATTTATAAAAAAATATAATAAAACTTAATGAATACATAGTCAGGGCTTGAAATATAATAAAAAATATGTTACAATTGTAGTATAAGGAATAACGACTATGTATGCACTGACGGAACAAGGAATAAATTGTTTCGGGGAAACAGCTTACAAACTACGAATATTTCTAATAGCGGCGGCTGTTTTCTTCACTCTAAGTTTGCCGTTAGGGAGTGCAAATGAGTCAATAGGTATTTTAAAGGGGTATATACAAGAGAATACTATGTTAAAAGAGCACGATGATGCTCTTTTTTTACGGGAAAAATGGATGAAAGAAATAGGTTTAAAATACGAAAAAAATAAGGTAAAAGAAATAACGTCGGGAATAATATATACGGAAATGACGAAGTATATAAATTCCAAAAAAGTAAAAATTCATATTGCGGAAATAAACAGAAAGATAAATCCCGATATTGAGATAATTCCAAAGAGGGCATCAAGCAAGATGCACTACAGGACAAAAATAAATAATATAATTAAAGATGAAAAAATATTTGTTGCGGTCAACGGTACGTATTTTAAACCTGATACGGGAACGCCTTTGGGTGCGTTAGTGATAAATAAAGAGATAATAACAGGTCCTATATATGAAAGAGCCGCAATTGGAATAGGTATGAGCGGTTATAAAACTGCGAGAGTCGGATTTAAAGGAAGTATATCAAATAGTGAAAAAGAAATAAGTATAAATAATGTAAATCAACCGAGGATGATGCATTCGAATGTATTAATCTATACTTCAAAGTGGGGACAGAGGGCGCCTGTTTCAAAGAACAGATTAAAATATATTGCGATATATGGAAATAAGATAATTGCGAAGTCTGACAGAGCATTATATATTCCGAATGAAGGGTATGTAATAAGTGCGCCCGAGGAGAAATTAACGGGATTTAAAGTCGGAGATAAAGTAGAAATACGATATAATTTAACTCCTGATATGGAGGGAATTGAACATGTAATAAGCGGTGGTCCTTATTTGATGAAGGATGGGAAAATATATACGGATACAAAGGAAGAGAAACTGAGTGCCATTTCGGGTAGAAACCCGAGAACTGCCGTAGGATATACAAAAGATAACGTATTTGTAATAGTAACGGTAGACGGAAGGAAAGAGGGAAGTTCCGGAGTAACAATAATTGAGCTTGCAAAAATAATGAGAGATATAGGATGTTATGAAGCCATAAATCTTGACGGAGGAAGTTCTACCATAATGTATGCAGACGGTAATACATATAAAGGAACGTCTGCAGCATATCCGACATTAGTTAGTAACTTATTAACAGTGAAGATAAGAGGATAAGTAAACTTTTATTTCGAACATAAAAATCAGGGACTAAAAATAATAATAAATAAAAGATAGAAAAATATTTCATATTTTTGTCAAGGGAAAAACATAAAAATAAAGAAATATTAAGAAAAAAATAAAAAATAAAAAAATATTTGTTGACTGGCGGATATGTTTAATATAAATTTAGTTATGCTGAGTACTGCTGAGTAAAATTTAGTACTGATAAAAAAGTTCAAGAAAGGTTGAAACAGTAGGAAAAAAGCAAAAGCCATAAGACAAAAGGAAGTGGAAATGAACGAAAGCAAGCAACAAAGAATCAGAGTTTGTTTGAAAGCTTATGATCATAAATTAATCGACTTATCCGCAAGTAAAATTGTGGAAGTTGTAAAGAGAACGGATGCACGTGTTGCAGGTCCGGTACCTTTACCGACAAAGAGAAGATTATATTGTGTACTTCGCTCACCTCACGTTGATAAGAAATCAAGAGAACATTTTGAGATGAGAATACACAAAAGAATCATAGATATTTATGATCCGACGGCACAGACGACAGAAGAACTCACAAGAATGGATTTGCCTGCCGGAGTAGATATCGAAGTTAAACTATAGAGGATGGTTTAAGGCACATACAATTTAATAGAGGGAACTCCTTATAAATTGAATGTGATCTACGAGGCAAGCAGTAGAACGTAGCGCTCACAAAAGAAAGGTGAAATATGACACTGGGAGTAATAGGAAAAAAACTTGGGATGACACAAGTATTTGATGAACAAGGACTTGCAATTCCCGTAACAGTAATAAAAGTTGATCCGTTAACGGTAACACAAGTAAAGACATTGGATTCAGACGGTTATAATGCGATACAGGTAGGTGTGGAACCAGCTAAAGAAAAGCATTTAACAAAAGCTGAAATCGGACATTTTAAGAAAAACGGATTAGAGAACTACAGACATTTACAAGAATTCAGATTAGATGATCCTGAAAATTACAAAGTCGGTCAAAAAATTGATTTAAGTGTACTGACTGCAGGAATTAAAGTAGATGTAACAGGAACATCAATCGGAAAAGGATTTCAAGGTACCGTAAAGAGATGGAACTTTGGAAGAGGGCCGATGGCACATGGTTCAAAGAATCACAGAGAACCGGGTTCAATCGGTGCAGGTACAACACCGGGCCGTGTAATCAAAGGTAAGAGGATGGCAGGTAACATGGGTAATGAAAGAGTTACCATAACAAAACTTACCGTAGTAAGAGTTGACAGTGAAAATAACTTGTTATTAATAAAAGGTTCGGTACCGGGAAGCGAAGGCAAGTTAGTAACAGTAGTACCATCAAGAGTTAAATGGAATTAGCGAAAAGTAAATTGAAGCTAAAAATATTCCAGAATCAAAGACCAAAAAATAAGGAAAAAGAAAAATGACAAAAGAAGTTTCAATATTAAGTACAAACGGAAAGCAAGTCGGGCAAATTACTCTTGATGACAAAGTATTTGGAGTAGAGCCGAATTTGCACGTAATGCATATGGCATTAAGAAGACAATTAAATAATGCAAGAGGCGGAAATGCTTGTGCTAAGACAAGAGCAGAAGTATCAGGCGGAGGCAAGAAGCCTTGGAAACAAAAAGGAACAGGCAGAGCAAGAGCAGGTTCAATCAGATCACCGTTGTTTGCAGGTGGTGGTGTAATATTCGGGCCAAAGCCGAGAGATTATTCGTTTGATATGCCGCAAAAAGCGAGAAGATTAGCATTAAAGTCTGCATTATCAGCAAGATTGGAAAACACAATATTAGTAAAAGATTTTTCTGAAATAAAAGAAGCTAAAACTAAATTGGTTGCTGAATCTTTAAAGGCATTAAAAGCAGAAGGTAAGATTTTAATTGTAGCTGATGTAAAAGCTGGTGAAAACGGACAATTAGAATTAGCAGCAAGAAATTTACCGAATGTAAAAATCATATTACCGTCAAATTTAAATGTAAAAGATTTATTGGAAGCTGATACATTGGTAATGACACAACAGGCAGTATTAGAAATAACTGAGAGGTTATCAAAATAATGAGTACAGTAAAACAAAATAAAGAGAGATTATACGATATAATAAAAAGACCTATAATCACAGAGAAATCTATGACAATGGCAGCGTTAAATCAATATACATTTGAAGTAGCGAAAGATGCAACAAAAGTAGATATAGCAAATGCCATAGAATTAGCATTTCCGAACAGAAAAGTGAAAAAAGTAAGAACGGTATATATGCCGTCACACGCAAAGAGAGTAGGGTATTCGGTTGGAAGGACGCAATCAGGCAAGAAAGCGATAGTAACAATCGAAGGTGATCCTATTGAAGAATTAGCAGGAGTATAGACCGATGGGCACAAGAAAAATTAATCCGACTTCTCCGGGACAAAGAGGAATGATAAAAAGTGATTATTCGGAAATAACAACATCGACCCCCGAAAAATCATTATTAAAACCCATAAGAAAGACAGCAGGAAGAAATAATACCGGAAGAATTACATGTCGTCATAAAGGTGGCGGACATAAGCAAGCTTACCGTGTAATAGATTTCAAGAGAGAAAAATTCGGAATACCTGCTGAAGTAAAAACAGTAGAATATGATCCTAACAGAAATGTAAGAATTTCATTAGTAGTATATGCAGACGGTGAAAAGAGATATATATTGACACCTAATGATTTAAAAGTAGGGGATACAATAGTATCCGGACCCGAAGCTGATATACAAACAGGTAATGCAATTCCTTTAGAGTTAATACCGTTAGGAACAGTAATACACAATATAGAATTAATACCCGGAAGAGGGGCAAAATTAGTAAGAACTGCAGGAGCAGGAGCACAGTTAATGGCTAAAGACGGAAACTATGTAACTGTAAAGATGCCAAGTTCCGAAATGAGAATGATAAGAAAAGAATGTTTAGCGACGATAGGTGTATTAGGTAATGCCGAGTTTAAGAATTTAAAGATAGGTAAAGCCGGTCGTACACGTCACTTAGGTATAAGACCTACGGTAAGAGGTGTCACGATGAACCCGTGTGATCACCCTCATGGTGGTGGTGAAGGAAAGACAGGACCCGGAGGCAATCCGAAGACACCTTGGGGTAAACCTGCATTAGGTCGCAAGACAAGGAAAGTAAAGAAAGCATCAGGCAAGTTAATTGTCAGAGCAAGAAAACGCTAATATAGGAGATAATTAATGGCACGTTCACTTAAAAAGGGCGTATATGTACACGACTCATTAAAAGCAAAAATAAATAAATTAAATGAAAATAAAGAAAAGAGAGTAATAAAGACATGGTCAAGAGCGTCTATGATTACTCCGGAGAATCCTGACATGGTAGGACATACAATAGCTGTATATAACGGGAAGACTCACGTACCTGTATATATATCAGAACCGATGGTAGGACACAGATTAGGTGAATTTGCACCTACAAGGATGTTTAGAGGCCACGCAGGGCAAGATAAAACGGCGAAAAGGAAATAGATTATGGAAGCTAAGGCAAGACAAACAGATATAACAATGCCGGCAAGGAAATTACGCAGAGTAATAAATCTTGTAAGAGGCAAATCAGCATCAGAAGCTTTAAGCATGTTGAAGTTTATGCCATATTTTGCAGCGAGAGTAGTAGAAAAGAACTTAACAGCGGCAGTGGCAAATGCGACTGAGAAATTTGGTGCAACAGCGGAATCATTAAAGATTTCTGAGATATATGCAGACGAATCAAGAACGTTAAAGAGAGGTAAACCGAGAGCTCAAGGCAGAATGTATGCGAGAGTTAAACGTACATCTCATTTAACCGTAAAAGTAACAAAAGAAGCAATTTAGAAGGTAAAAGATATGGGACAAAAAACACATCCGACCGGATTTAGAGTAGGAATAATACAACCCTGGTTCAGCACATGGTTTGCAAAAAAGAATTATCCGGAATTTGTAGCAGAAGATGACAAAATCAGGAAATTTGTAAAGAAAAAGTTATATGCTGCAGGAATATCAAGGATATTAATAGCAAGAAAAGCGCAGAATGTTACTGTAACGGTTGTAACTGCGAAACCCGGTGTAGTAGTCGGTCGTGGCGGTCAAGGAATTGACGAATTAAGAACGGCTATTGCGAAATTAATAAATAAGACAGTAACAGTAGATGTAGTTGAAGTTGCAAGAGTGGATATAGATTCACAATTAGTAGCTGAATCAATTGCATTACAATTAGAAAAACGTATAGCATTCAGAAGAGCGATGAAGCAGGCAATGCAAAGAGCAATGCGCGCAGGAGCTCAAGGAATAAAAGTAATGGTATCAGGCAGATTAGGCGGAGCTGAAATTGCAAGAAGCGAATGGGCAAAAGA
>CANQNX010000011.1 GCA_947625345.1 Candidatus Gastranaerophilales bacterium | reverse complement strand
AAGTAAGATAAATCGGAGATTAAAAATGTCAAAAGTAATTGAAATAAATGACGAATCATTTCAAAAAGAAGTAGAAACCGAAGAAAAACTTACTTTGGTAGATTTTTGGGCAACATGGTGCGGACCTTGCCGTAAATTATCACCTTTAATTGATGAATTATCGGAAGAATATTCGGACAAAGTTAAGTTTGTCAAAATAAAAGTTGATGAAAACATTGAAAGCGCACAAAAATATTCAATAATAGGAGTACCCTGTTTACTTATTTTTAAAAACGGAGAACCTGTTGAAAGAATAGTTAATATAGTACCAAAATCAATTATTGAAGCTAACTTAAAAAAACATTTATAAAAACGGAATAAAAAATGAGCACTGAGGATAATAACAATTATTTTAGCTATCAAGGAAGAATAAAACGCAAAAATTATGCAATTAATATGGGAATACTAACGGCATTATTTTTAGTTCTTTCCTTCATAAGATTTGAAAATTTGTCCCAATTTATAACTTATAAAGCTTTATACACAATTTTAATCTTTATGGTTAATTTACTTAAGTTTGTAATTATTATGTCTATGATATCCATTGTATACAGACGTTTTGAAGATATTTCATATAATAAATCATATGAATTTAAACAAAACATGAGAAGACTTTATATCTTCATTTTTGTTCTTCCGATTATTTATATATTTTGCATCAGATATTTTATTGATATAATTCCTCTTATTCAAAATATATTAGATTTAGCCGCATCATTAGTGTTTATCCCTTTGGAAATAATAACTTCTTTGATAATAACTTTTATTAAAGGGGATTAAACATCTTGCCATTTTAAAATGCATATTTTATAATTTTTTATGTTACATAACAGAGGATAAAAAAATGAGTGATGACAGATTATTTGCTTCAAATAATCCTATTGGCAGAAAATGGTACTTTATAAACTTAATAATATTATCATTGATTTCATACGGAACATATTTTTTCTTTACTAAACAAATCATTCCGAATGTTAACAGTCAGGATT
This sequence comes from Candidatus Gastranaerophilales bacterium, assembly GCA_947625345.1. Classification (GTDB taxonomy): domain Bacteria; phylum Cyanobacteriota; class Vampirovibrionia; order Gastranaerophilales; family Gastranaerophilaceae; genus Avigastranaerophilus. The sequence goes on along the minus strand of CANQNX010000011.1, from coordinate 28,307 downwards.
ATTCAACTATTTGCAATTGGATTTTGTATATTCTTTTGTTCCTGTATTTAATAACTTTTTTCTCTTTAATAGAAAGAAGACTTTATGATGCCTCAGGTTCAAGGAATAAAGGTATATATAAATCCGTAGGTCCTATTTTCACATTAACGGGGTTAATGGTTTTAATTACCGCAGTTTTAAATGCGTATCCCACAATAACCATTGCTGAAAACAAAATAACATTCCCGATTGAAACATTAAATATGATTGCATACATTGCCGCAGGCATCTTTTTAGTACTGATGATAGTTATAGGTCTTATTAAAGGTAAAAAGACAAGAGAATAGGAAAATACACAGCCGTTTATATAAAAATGTTCGGCGGCAATAAAACCGAACATTTTTAATATAATTTTAGAAAAGGATAAATTATGACCAAAAAATATATATATTTTGTTGACGTAACTAACAGAGACGGAGTACAAACTTCAAGATTGGGTTTGGCAAAATTACAAAAAACAATAATAAATTTAATGCTTGATGATATAGGAATAACTCAATCAGAGTTTGGATTCCCGACAACAAAACACGAAATAAATTATTTAAATGGTAATTTAGAACTTGTAGATAGAGGTGTCATTACAAAAACAAAGCTATCAGGTTGGATGAGAGGAATTGAAGAAGATGTTTTGCTTTCTTTTCAAAATGTAGCAAGACTTAAATATATAAATTTATCCGTATCGACATCAGATCAAATGATAAAAGGGAAATTTGGCGGCAAAAAGACAAGAGAAGACATAATAAAAACCACAAATAAAGCATTAGATACAGCAATTGCATGCGGAGCTCAAGATATAGGAGTCAATGCCGAAGATGCTTCAAGAAGTGATATAGACTATTTAATAGATTTTGCACTTGAAGCAAAAAAGCACGGTGCAAAAAAATTCAGATATTGTGATACTTTAGGTTATGATGACCCTATAAGTGCTTATGAAAGAATATCTAAAATAGCATCTGCTACAAAAATGGATATTGAACTGCATTTTCATAACGATTTGGGTATGGCAGCAGGTAATTCCGTTATGGGAGCAAAAGCTGCCATAGACGCAGGTGTTAATGCGTATATAAATACGGCGGTCAACGGAATGGGAGAAAGAGCAGGAAATGCCGATTTAATTTCATGTCTGTTAGGTGTTTTAAAGTCGAGCGGAATGCATGGCAAATACGAAATAGACCCGAATATTGATTTATCAAAGACGTGGAAGCTTGCAAAATATACGTCATATGCATTTAATGTACCGATACCTATAAACCAACCTGCAACCGGAGCTAACGCATTTGCTCATGAATCGGGTATACACGCAGACGGAGCGTTAAAGGACAGATTGAATTATGAACTCTATGATTATGCGGAATTAGGCAGAGGTGAACCCGAAATAGTTGAAACGGGAAGAATGATAACAACAGGTGAATACGGCGGCATTAAAGGATTCCGTAATGTATACGAGAAAATGGAAATAGAGTTTCAGGATGAAGATGAAGCAAGAAACATTCTTGAACTTGCCAGATATGCAAATGTACACACACAAAAGCCGTTAACTCAAAGCGAATTAAAATTTATTTATTATTATCCGGATATTGCGGCAAAAATAATGACCGTAACTCCATATTATATGCCGACCGGCAATTTAAAGAAAAGAGTTGATAATAACTTTATCACACAGCCTCATTTGTTTGTATAGGAGTAAAATATGGGACAGACAATAGCAGAAAAAATATTATCCGAACACGCAGGAAAAAATGTAGTTCCCGGAGAATTGATAATATCAAAGATTGATGCCGTAATGGTGCAGGATGGAACAGGTCCGCTTGCCGTAAATGAATTTAAAAAATTAAACAAAACTAAGTTGTATAACCCCGAAAGAACAATATTATTTATAGACCATGCAGCCCCGAGTCCGAGAAAAGAACTTTCTAACTCTCATAATGTTTTAAGAGAATTTGCAAAGGAATATGGAGCAATATTATCAGAATCAGGTGACGGAGTATGCCACCAAAGACTTGTAGAGAGTTATATAAACCCCGGAGAAGTATTATTGGGTGCGGATTCTCACACTTGTACATCGGGAGCATTAGGAGCATTTGCCACGGGAGTTGGCTCAACAGATATAGCTGTTGTTATGGCACTTGGTAAAACTTGGTTAAAAGTACCCTCAACATACAAAGTTGTGCTTGAAGGTGAATTTTCAAAAGGAGTATATGCAAAAGATTTAATACTGCACTTGATAGGACTTATAGGAGCAGACGGAGCCACATATAAAGCACTTGAATTCACCGGAAGTGCAGTAAAAAACCTCACTATGGCTGAACGTTTTACGATTTCAAACATGGCAGTAGAAGCAGGAGCTAAAGCAGGATTATTTGAAACAGATGAAAAAACATATGAATATTTAAAAGCACAAGGCAGAGCTGATAAATATAAAGAAATAAAAGCAGACCCTGATGCAGTATATGAAAGAGTAATAAATATTAATTTAAGTGAATTAAAGCCCACAATATCATGCCCGCACACAGTAGATAATACAAAGACAATAGATGAACTTGGTGAAGTTAAGGTAAATCAAGTATATATAGGAACATGCACAAACGGACGAATTGAAGATTTAAGGATAGCAGCAGATATTTTAAGAGGCAAAAAAGTCAAAGACGGTGTAAGATTAATAGTAACACCGGCCTCAAGAAAAGTATTTTTAGATGCATTAAAAGAAGGATTAATAGAAACTTTTGTAGAATCAGGTGCAGCTATAGTAACGTCAGGATGCGGAGCATGTGTTGGAGTACACGCTGGAATACTTGGTGACGGAGAAGTATGTTTAGCAACTCAAAACAGGAATTTTAAAGGCAGAATGGGAAATACGGAAGGATTTATATATCTTTCATCACCTGCAACAGCGGCATACAGTGCAATAAAAGGTTATATAGCAGACGTTAGGGAGGTCTTATAATGGAGTTAAAAGGAAAAGCATTTAAGTTTGGCGACGATATTTCAACAGACCATATAGCTCCCGGAAGATTATTTCATCTGCGCTCTAACCTTCCTGAGCTTGCAAAACACGTACTTGAAGATGCGGATCCTGATTTTGCATCAAAAATGAGTAAAGGTGATTTTGTTGTTGCGGGGAATAACTTTGGTTTAGGTTCATCTCGTGAACATGCCCCTCAAATTATTAAAATTGCAGGTGTTGGAGCTGTTTTAGCTAAAAGTTTTGCGAGAATATTTTACCGTAACGCAATAAATATTGGGCTTTTATTAATAGAATGCGACACGGATAAAATAGATGCAGGAGATGAACTTGTAATAGATATAAAATTAGGATTTGTACATAATATAACAAAAGATATAAAAATGCCCATTACACCACTGCCTGATGTAATGATTAAGTTATTAAACGAAGGCGGACTTATTGAACACATTAAGAAACACGGTGATTTTGACTTGGTTTAAGGAGATAAAATGCAAACTGTAACACTAATCCCCGGAGACGGAATAGGGCCTGAAATAACAGAATCGGTAACACGAATATTAAAAGAGGCAGGAGCACAAATAGAATGGGATATTCAAAGTGCAGGTTCTGATGTTATTGAAAAAGAAGGCACTCCATTGCCTGACAGAGTAATTGAATCAATAAAAAAGAACAAAGTAGCATTAAAAGCTCCTGTTACAACTCCTATAGGTAAAGGTTTCAGAAGTGTAAACGTTCAACTTCGTAAATCTCTTGATTTATATGCAAATTTGCGTCCTTGCAAAAATATAGCAGGAATAAAAACAAGATTTGATAATGTTGATTTGATAATAGTCAGAGAAAATACAGAAGACTTATATGCAGGTATTGAAAGACAAATTGATGAAGATACTGCGGAAAGTATAAAAATAATCACAAGAAAAGCCTCATTAAGAATAGCTGAATTTGCATTTAATTATGCAATTAAAAATGAAAGAAAAACGGTTCATGCCGTATCAAAAGCTAATATATGCAAATTAACAGACGGACTATTTTTAAATTGTGCAAGAGAAATTTCTCAAAAATATCCGCAAATAGAATATAAAGAAATTTTAGTTGATAATTTATGTATGCAATTAGTACAAACCCCTGAGAAATTTGATGTTTTGGTACTTCCTAATTTGTATGGTGATATAGTTTCAGATTTATGTGCAGGTTTAGTAGGCGGTTTAGGAATAGCACAAGGTGCAAATATTGGTGAAGATACCGCAGTATTTGAACCTGTTCACGGCAGTGCCCCCGACATAAAAGGGCAAAATAAAGCTAATCCTACAGCACTCTTACTTTCTGCAATTGAAATGCTTAAATATATTAATCAAAAAAATATTGCTTTAAAAATTGAAAGAGCTCTTTTTAAAACACTAAATGACGGTAAATCTTTAACTTTTGATATTGGTGGTAACTCAACCACAAAAGAATTTACTGATGCAATTATAAAAAATCTGATTTAAGAAGTTATAAACATAGTTAAAATTTTATATTTAATATAGTGTCGCACTATATTAATTTAAATTTGTAAAAATTATATTAATTTTTGTAACAATAAGTATATATTTTGCAATTTGAAATAAAAAAATTACTTTATTGATATATAAGGATAAAATAGAGAGATAGACATGGATATAAACAAAATCAAAATAGATTTTAACTTATATTTAGAAAACTTAAGCAAATATACTAATAAAGAATATGAACAAATCAATTCTGATTACAGTATATTTAAATATGCAAAAGAATTTAAAGAATATATTTCAAACGAAGTACAAACAGATGCTTCTATCTTTTCTATGAGCGTAAATGATATTCTTGATATGGAAATAGAAAACGGTAAATTAGTTGATCCTGATAAAGAACAAGTTGGTGATTCATTTGAATCAACAACAAACGACAATGAAAATGAACAAGCAGAAATTGCAGAAACAGATGAAAATGGACAAGCAACGGAACAACAAATACCTGCAGAAGGACAAGACCTTATTAATTCTTCAAATCCTGATGAAATCATTCCGGAATTATTAAATCAAATGTTTGAACTTGATAATGTAAAATCAGTTCTTGATGTTGATGCAAATAATGAACTTGATGAAGGAGAAATAACAAACTTCTTAAATGCAATATCAGGAAATGATAATTTAAAAGATTCTATTTCATTAGAAGATATATTAGTAGCAATGGATGATATAAACAATAATAAATTTTCATTTGAAACAACAAAAGAAGAAGAAAATCAAAAAGCAGAAGAAGAATCTAATATAGAATCTAAAGAAACAGAAGATTCAATACAAGCAAATGCAGCAGGTGCATCCAACGGAGCTTCAGGCGCAGGCTCAGTAGGAGGCGGTTCAGGTGCTGGTTCAGTCGGCGGCGGTTCAGGTGCTGGCAGCTACAACAATAATACAGCACTTGGAAATACTCAAGGCAAAACAAGAGAAGAATTAGTTCAAGAACAAAATACTGCAAAAACAGAATTATCAAACAATCAACAAAAATTAGATGAAGTAACAAGCGGAAATGATGCAGAATTAAAAGAAGATAAAGAAGCATCAGATAAAGCATATGAAAATTATCAAAATCAATTAAAAGAAGTTGATGAAGATCAAGCAAAACAAGTAGATGAATTAAAAACACAAATAGATACAAAAGAAGATGCAATAGCTACTGAAGAAAATAATGTATCAGATGCAGAATGTGAAATTTCAGAAGCAGAAACAGAAATCAGTTCACAAGATTCTCTTATTCAAACATTAAATACATCAAAAGCAGCACTTGACAGTGCTACAGCAAAAGATGATAAACAAAAAGCAGATATAGAAGCTAAAAAAGCACAAATAGAAAAAGATATTCAAGCAGCAGAAAAAGCAAAACAAGAAGCAGAAGATAAGAAAAAAGCTGCAGAAGATAAGAAAAAAGAAGCAGAAGATAAAATCAATCAATATAAAACCGAATTAACAGATTTACAAAATAAAATGACAACTCTTGAAGGTGAAATTGTTGATAAACATCCCGAAATAAAAGAATCAATGGATGCATACAAAGAAGCTGAAAAAACATATGAAGATAACAGAACTCAAGCAATAGAAGAAACAAAAACAGCAATTCAAGAATCACAAGATAAAGTTAACGAGCTTCAAGAACAAATCGATGAATATGATGAAAAAGAAAAAGCAAAAGAATATATGGTAGGCAATGGCGAAGAACTTGCAAAATTTGCAGAACAATTTTTAGGTTGTAATGAAGCAGACGGAAGTGCAGATAAATTCTTAGGCGGTTCAAGTTCATCAGCTACACCTTGGTGCGCAGCATTTGTTGAATATTGTATCGAAAATTCAGGTACAGATGCTCCGGATTGGTACAAAAATGTTGATAACAAATGGTATTGTCCTTCAATCTACAATTCAGCTAAAAATGCAGGTGCTATAGTTAACGGTCAAGAAGTTCAAGTCGGTGATATAGTTCTCTTCGATTGGCAAAATGACGGTACAAAAGACCATGTCGGCTTAGTTGTAGGCATTGAAAACGGTAAAGTCATAACTATTGAAGGTAATTCAAGCAACAGTGTTCGCAAAAAAGAATATGATATTAATAGTTCTAACTTAACATATTGTTCATTAGCAGCATAATCAGTTTTAATAAAAAGTTTTGAATCTTATGAAGAACTAAACGGGTATTTGAAAATGCCCGTTTTTTAAGTTTTGTAAATTATTTTATATATCCTGCAATTACATATTTAAAAAAAACTTTATATAAATAAGAGAGGATATTATTATGAGTTTAGCTTTTAACGTTGGTTTTGGTTCGAATGTTCAAGATATACAACAAAGAATTAATAATTTACAAACAGAAAAACAAAATATTGATAATGAATATACAAATGCTTCAAATGAAAAAAGTACATTTGACGGACAAAAAAGCAGTGCCGTATCAAATGAACAAAGTGCTCAACAAGCTGTAGCGAGTGCTAAAGAAAATGTAGCATCAGCACAATCAGCATTATCAGAAGCACAAAATACACCTGTTGAAACAAAGACAAATGCAGACGGAACAAAAACAAAAGATACTTCTAAAAGAGATGCAGCAATTAAAAATGCACAAACAATATTAAACACAGCTAAACTTGAACTTGAAAAAGCTCAAACAGAAGATAATAAAGCTAAAGAAGAAGTTGAAAAAATAAATAAACAAATTGATGAAATACAAAATAAATTAAATGAAATCAATTCTCAAAAGGATTCCAAACAACAAGAAATAGATTCTGCAAAAAATGAATTACAAACAGCAGCAGAAGAAGAGAAAAAAGCGAAAGAAGAACAAGAAGCAAAAGAAAAAGATAATAAAGACGCAGATGATAAAAACAAAAACGATTTAAATTCTCTTAATAACTTTAATTTATTCGCTCCCAAAAAATTCGATGATTTATTAGATAATAATTTCTTCAATCATACTGAAAACAAAAAAGATGAAGTAACTGAAGAAGAATTCAAAGACTTGGCAAATGATGCAAAAATAATATTAAATAAAGATTCTTATTCAGCTGATGAAGTTAATAAAGTTCAAAAAGAAATAGAATTATTAACAAAAACAAATTTTGATTTAAATAATGAAGATGTAAAAAAATATGCTGATTTAGCAAATGATTTAAAAGAATATAATGATAAACAAGAAGAAGCAAAAGCAGATGAAATTGAAAAAGAAGTATTAGAAATCTTCAAAGACATAAATAAAGACTACGGTGTATCTGAAGATGTTATTAATGCAGTAGCACAAAGTTATCAAGAAATAGGTGTATCCGAAATAGAAGGAAAAGATAACAAAGGTGAAATGGAAAAATACCAACAAAGTCCTAACGGAGATGAAAATGGAGCTCCATGGTGTGCAAGTTTTGTATCCTGGGCATATGGCAAAAGTCAAAATTCTGATAATGAAGATACATTCGGCTATGAAAATGCAGTAAGATTAATAAGAGCAGATGCTGAAAGAGCAGGATTTTATGAAAGCAAAGACACTTATAACCCTGTAGCAGGTGATATAATGATACAGGAAAATAACGGAGCTTCTCATACAGGTTTGGTTGTAAAAGAAGATAATAATTATGTATATACCATAGAAGGTAATGCCGGAAATAAAGTAAGAGCAAAAAAATATAATAAAAACGGTATAAAATATAAAGATATTTCAGGATATGTAAAAATGAACAAATGGAAGGGCGGAACAACAAATCCTATAAATATAGATTATCTCCCCGACAATAAATATGAAGATGCAGATAAAGATTTAAACCAAAGTACATTATAAAAAAAACAGCTTCTATAACAGAAGCTGTTTTTTATTCTTATTACTTTATCAATTAGTGAGCTATTAATGCCAATAATACACCTGCCGCAACTGCTGAGCCAATAACACCCGCAACATTCGGTCCCATAGCGTGCATAAGAAGGAAATTTTGAGGATTTTCTTCCAAGCCAACCTTATTTGATACACGAGCAGCCATAGGCACCGCAGATACACCGGCAGAACCTATTAACGGATTTATTTTTTCTTTTAAGAATAAATTCATAATTTTTGCCATAATAACACCTGCTGCCGTTGCCAAAGAGAATGCAATTATTCCCAATAACAATATCTTTAATGTTTCAAGAGTTAAAAAGTGGTCTGCTTGAAGTTTTGAACCGACTGTTAATCCTAAGAATATTGTAACTATATTGATTAGAGCATTCTGCATTGTATCAGAGAGTCTATCCGTAACTCCGCATTCCTTACATAAGTTACCGAAGGTTAATGCACCTACTAAAGGACAAGCAGAAGGTAAGAAGATTAAACACAAGATTAAAACAACAAGAGGAAATACGATTTTTTCACGTTTTGAAACTTCTCTTAATTGAGTCATTTGGATTTTACGTTCTTCTTTTGTTGTCAAAAGTCTCATTATAGGAGGTTGAATAACAGGCACTAAAGCCATATATGAATATGCTGCAACAGCAATTGAACCCAATAATTCCTGTTTTAATTTAGTAGTTACATAAATAGAAGTAGGGCCGTCAGCACCACCTATGATACCGATTGAACCTGCAGCCTGCAAATCGAATCCTAAGACTATAGCTAACAATAATGCGCCAAAAATACCGAATTGAGCCGCACCGCCTAATAACAAGGTTTTAGGATTAGCTATCAAAGGACCGAAGTCAGTCATAGCACCTACCCCCATAAATATTATGAGAGGAAATAAACCTTTATCTATACCGATTGAGAATATAATTCCCAAGAATCCGTGAGGTCCTGCTATTTCTTCGCCTAATGGCATCGGAATATTTGAAAGCAATCCGCCAAAAGCTATCGGCACAAGTAATAACGGTTCAAATTTTTTCTTAATCCCGAGCCATAGGAGGAAACAGCATACTAAAATCATAATAGGCTGTCCGAAATGTGCCAAAAATTGTTCTACACAAGTACCTTCAACCTGAGATTGTGCCGTTTTAATGAAGTTGTAAATACCTGTTGAATTCCATAATTCTGTTAATCCGTCAACTAATTGCATGTTCAGCCTCCTAACCTATCGTAGCCATAACCTGACCGGGTTGAACTTTGTCACCTTGACCGACTGAAAGAGAATTAATTGTACCTGCAACGGGTGATGTAATTGGAGTTTCCATTTTCATTGCTTCAATAACCATTATTTCTTCATTTGCTTCAACACTGTCACCGACATTTTTTAATACTCTTAAAACAGCGCCAGGCATCGGAGCCTTTACTTCGGTACCTTCCGTATTACCTGAATTAGTTGTATTTTCTTCAATACCGTCTTTAATATCAACGGTATATTCTTTACCGTTAACTACAGCTACACCGTTTTTAAGTTTAACAGAGAATTTTTTACCGTTAACTTTTACAGTACAACCTTCGGAATTAGAACATGTAACTGCAGCATCTTGAGCTTTTTGAGGTTCATTTTTTCTTACCCCGATTGTACCTTTACCTTGCAGGAACATTATACCTTTTTCTTTGCAAGCACCTGCTATAAATATATTTTCTTCAGTTACAGGCAAATTAGCATCTTGAAGCATTTTTGTTGCCGCTTTGATACCTTTTGTCTCATCTTTATCATTAAGGTCGACTACTTTTTCTTCCGTAGGTTGAAGTTCTAATTGTTCTTCAGCTATTTTAATAATTTCAGGATCCGCAGGACATGGTGTTTTACCAAAATATCCCAATACCATTTTACCGTATCCTTCGGCAATTTTTTTCCAATTACCAAACATTACATTATTAAATGCCTGTTGGAAATAGAATTGAGAAACAGGAGTAACTGATGTTGCAAAACCTCCTCTTTCAACTACTTCTTTCATTGCCGCAACTATCAAAGGATATTTATCCATCAAATTATTATCACGAAGCATTTGAGTATTGGCTGTTAAAGCACCACCCGGAAGCGGTGATTGAATAATCATAGGATTAACTGATAATGCCTCAGGCGGAAGGAAATAATCTTTCATACATTCTTTAAATATTTCTTCGGTTTCAATAATTTTTTCAATATCTACACCTAAATCATAATCGCTGCCTTTAAGTGCATGCCACATAGATACGATATCAGGTTGAGCGGTACCGCCTGATACAGGCTTCATAGCAAGGTCAATACCGTCAGCGCCGCCATCCAAAGCAGCCAAATATGCAGCTAAACCCGTTCCTGCCGTTTCATGAGAGTGGAAACGAATATGAGCATCCTGACCTAAGATTTCTCTTGTTCTTTTAATTGTTTCATACACTTTTCTCGGTGCGGAAGTACCTGACGCATCCTTAAATGCAAGTGATGTAAACGGAATTCCGGCATCTAATATAGAACGAAGAACTCTTTCATAGAAAGCTACATCATGTGCACCCGTACAGCCTATTGGTAATTCCATCATTGTAATTGTTACTTCGTGATTTAAACCGTTATCAACAATACATTGACCGGAATATATTAAATTATTAACATCATTTAAAGCATCAAAATTTCTGACAGTTGTAACACCGTGTTTTTTAAACATTTTAGCGTGTAAGTTTATCATATCTCTCGGTTGAGAATCAAGCCCTACAACATTAACTCCACGTGCCAAAGATTGAAGGTTAATGTCAGGACCTACTGCTGCTCTGATTTTATCCATTGTTTCAAAAGCATTTTCTCTGCAATAGAAAATTGGAGATTGAAAACGAGCGCCTCCTGCAACTTCAAAATGTTTAATACCTGCTTCAACTGCTGATTTTAAAGCGGGTAAAAAATCATCTACAAATACTCTCGCTCCGTATACGGATTGAAACCCGTCACGAAATGAAGTATCCATAACTTTAATTTGTTTTTTAGCCATTTTTCTATCCTCTTTTATATCTGAATTACTAATTATTTCTGTATTTTGCCGCTGCTATTGCTACGGCTATTTCAACATCGTTATTTGAATCGGTATTTACTAACACCGGTTTATTTGTAACTTCTTCAGGGAATATTTTGTTTAAATATAATACAACTTTCCCCATAATACTGACTGAGAACCATAAGATTACGAGAAACGAAAAAACCGTTCCCATACCTGTAGCCATCAATGCTAAACCTTCATTTAACATAAAATATCTCCTGTTATTATCTTACTTTCATTACCAAACTCATCTTGTGCAATCAATAAACCTTCATTATCTATTGATTTTGCAAAATATTCTTTTTTTTCACCATTTTCACTGATTTTTATTTTTTTGTTTAAGAACTTACATCTTTTAATATAATCTTCTTTTATGTACTCAAAACCTTTATTAACAAAGGTTTCATAGTTTTCAAAGAAAATATCAACCAATAGTTTCAATACTTTCTCTGAATCATAATGTTTTTTTGTTATATCAAATAAAGATGTTGCTTTTTGATCTATTTTTTCTAACGTATTTTTATCCATATTGACATTCAGACCGAGCCCCAAAATAATAGCTTTAATATTATTATCAGCGGTATAAGTTTCTGCCAAAATACCTGAAATTTTAGCACCGTTTACTAATATATCATTAGGCCATTTAATTTCAGCCTCAATATTAAACTCGGACTTAAGCATTTTACATATACAAACAGATAAATACTGCGTAAGATTTGCAAAAGGATAACTTTTAAAATTATCTGACTTCAAAATTAATGACATATATATGTTATCAGAATCATCACAAACCCATTTTCTGTTAAATCTGCCTCTTCCTGCAGTTTGACGTGATGTATAAATAACGGTTTTATCATCAAAAAAAGATATATTTTCAAGTGCATAAGCGTTAGTTGAATGCACTTCGTCCATTGTTACTATTGAATATTTCGACATGTCAAGATTAACCATAATCAATTTTATACTAACACAAACATAATCAAATATGTATTTAGCAAATATTTTTTTCTTCGGTTTTTGAAGAAAAAAAAGGGTAAAACAATGAATATAACAAAAGTAAATTCACCGTCTTTTAAAAGTTATGTTCCCGTGGCATATTATGCAAAAAGTCCTGAAGATAATAAATTTCACAGAGTTATGGATAAAAAAAATTTAAAAAAATGCCATAGAATAATAATCCAAAATTTAAACGGAACAGCAGGTAAAAAAGAGAATAAAGAATTTATAGATTTGTTCAAATCTTATGATAAAGACTACAGACAACTTCCCGTTGCACGTTCAGTATATCCCAAAACCCCACCCGTTGTTTATCTTATAACAGGTTCTGACGTTGATTCCGTTGATAATATGGCAAAACCAATCGGCAGAGCAAAAGCAAATTCATTAGATGCAACGGGAGTATCTCATTCTTTTGAAACAGAAACAGAAACTTACAATTTTTATAAAAATTTTCAGAGATATATTTTAAATCATTTTGAAAAAAGGCTCAAAAATGATAATCATCAACCTTTGACTCTTCAGGTATTGTTTTTACCCCAGTACAATAAAAAAGGCAAATTAAAAGGCTTTGAATACTTGAATGCAAGATTTAAAGAAAATGTAAAAAACAGCTAAACTTGATTAATTGAAGGTAAAAGTTTTTCAAACATTAATTTCATGAGAAGTTTATTATCCACGAGTCTGTTTTTAGGAATAAAATCCACTTCATGTTTTTTTGCTACCCATTCAATATTATGCATTGCTGAAATTATTACTATAGGTGTTTTTGCATAAGTTTTGATATTTTTTATTTCTTCAATAAGCCACTCACCTGCACATTTTGGCTCGAAATCACTTTCCATTTGCAAGTCAGTTAGAATTATATCAAAAGGATTTTCAATATTTTCATTCAATACTTTTAAAGCCTCACGTGCTGATGAAGATAATATTATTTCAACTGAATCTCCATAGAGACTGTGAATAATTTCCCCATGAAAAAGCAGCCATGATTTTAAATCGTCAACTATTAATACCTTTTTTTTCATAATTAAATTATACACAAGTATAATAGTTTTTACAAAAAATTATCGATTAAGAGAATACATTCACACCTAAAAAAATCTATACTGAATGTAGTGTCCGGAATTAAAGAATTATGAATATAATAAATTATTTTAAAGAAATTAAAAACAGAGTTAATAATATAAATTCTTTTGTAACTAACCCTGTCAATTATATTGATATAAATAACCCTTTCGCTTCAACCCTGCCAAAAACTTATGTATGGATTGAAGACGATAAAAACTATTATAAAGAAAATAATTATTAAGAGAATAAATACTCTTTAATTTTTTCTTTACTTTCACCGGAATCAAAAAATGAATGCAGTGTATTTACAAGGCTAAGATTTATTGTACCGTCATCATTTTTTGTAGTATTTAATATATCATTTATTTCTCCAATATCAGCATTTTGGAGTCCCAAATCCCACAATAAGACGGATAAATCACTATCTATTACGCCGTCTTTATTTTTACATAAATTTAATGCAGTTATTATATTCTTATGAGATTCATGATTTTTAGCCATAATGGCACAAATCCCCGCCGCATCATCACTTATATATTTTTCACCCGGATTTTTTGCACTGTTAAGAACCTCTCCTATTGAATCAACAAATTCCGATTCATTATCAAAATTACAATCATTTTTCACGTATAAATTGTTAATTATTTCAAATGCATTTTTATCAAAATTTCCATCATCTGTAATTGCATATGAAATAAGCTTCATAACAGTGTCAGAGGCTTTTGTTTTTTGTGAAATTTCAAATGTCATATCAAATAAAGACGGGTTTGATTTAAATAAAGGCATTAATTCATTTATTTTTTCAGAAGGGAGCATAAAAGAAGGAACATTAGAATATTTTTCCAAGTCGGATTTATTTATTCTTCCATCTTCATCAAATTCAATTGAATTAATTACACTCGATAAACAAGAGTCAGGCATGCCTGCAGCCTTAAGCGTTTTAACAGCATTAATTTTCTCAAGGTCAATTTCTCCTTCAGAATTAATACAATATTCAAGCATATTCATCACTTGAGAGCCCGAAATACCGCTTTGTCTTAAAGCTATGAGTGCCCTGACGGCATTTTTATCTATTCCTGTGTCGGGATGATTATATTTTTTAATAAAATTCAAAATTATATTATCATATGACTCGGAAATTTTTTTATCATATTCCTTTTGTAATTCCAAAGCTGATGCATTATTTTTGTCATGTACCCGAATAGCTTTATTATCCTTCATGACAATAATCATATTGTCTGAATCATAAATATTCATCCCGATATTATTTAACAAATTATTATGCTCTTTTTTTTCATTTGACCTTGTAGTTTCAAGAGCATTTTTTAACGAGATAACAGCATTGATATCCGAATCTTTTAAATAAGCCCCGTTTTCGCTATCGATTAACAGGTGGGGTATTATTTCATTTAAATAGTTATCGGATATATTTGATTTTGCAAGTTTACGCCCCGCATTTCTGAATGAACGCATATCGGCTATATTCTTACCCTCAGGGATTTTAATTATAGAATCAGCTGTTTTTGCAGAACTATCAGACTTCAACAATATATCCGTATAATATATATTAGCACCATCGGATTTTACGGTTTGAGTCGAATCTTTGATTTTATCAATCTCTGACTGAATCCATTGAGCCTCATCTTTTTTGCCTCTTTTTTCTGCCATCTGCGCCAATTTATTCAAATAATCCAATTGAATACCGTTAATAACCGGAGAATTTGCAAAATCGGACTTTGCCATATGATTTTTAAAATTCTTATACTCGTTTTTTAATATTTCAAAATCATCAGTATTATTAGGAATTTGATTTAAATTTTCAATTCCTGAAATATTATTCATACCGTAATTATCCATAATATGCCTTTTCCGTTTTTTACAAACCGAATCACTATTTATTACGACATTTGAAACATTTAACTTTAATTATTCAATTTTGTTTTTTACATTTTTTTACAAAAAAATTGTAAACAAAAGTAAACAATTTAGTAAAAAAAGTAAATCTCTAATATTCAGGATTTTTTATCATCTGGGAAAAGAAATTTAAGGAATGAAATCATGTTAAATGCTGAAAAGAAAATTACAATTGAGTGGTGTAAGAATGAAGAAACTAATGACTGTATAACAAATCCTATTCAAACTACACAATATTCACAAACTGATAAATTAGCAATGATGATAATAAAAGTACTTGATGAAGAACTTCCTATGATTAAAAATAATTCTTTGTTATATGACCTTGTATTATACTCTCTTATTGAAAAAATGAAGACTGTACAAAATGTAAAAAATGTTATATCATGTATAAGGGAACATGATGCAAAAACTGTAAATGATGTTTCTTTTAAAAATGGAGAAGTGTATATTAAATGTTCAATCTGAAAAAATATAAATTGGTTAATAAGCTGCAAAGTATCAATTTAAAAGCAGATTGGATAAATTTTATCAATTTTAGAAGAAATAAACGTTCAAGAAATGAACTTATGAATGAAATATTAGCTGATAATAAGTTCATCGAAGAAGATTTAAAACTCAGAAATATGGTAGAAGAAATGCTCGTTAAAGAGTTTACTGCCGATATTAAAAACCATAAATCATATAATTTCTTAATAGATTCGGTTGTTAATAAACTAAAACAAAAACAACTTGAAAATTTTGACTCTGTTGAAGAAGCTATATAGTCATATTAGCATTATCCCATAAGGTAATGTTATTATGTATTTTTCCGTGCAAACTATTAACGGATATACTTCCGTATGATAATTTGTTAGGAGAAAAAATATGAAATATTTAATAAAAAAGCCTGATACTTTTTTAAATACATTAAATGAAGAAATTAATGCATTAGTACAAAAAAGTTTTGATAACATTTTTCCTGAATATATTTTTCATCAGGAATTACAAGGGATGGCAATGCCTGTTGATGTAAAAGAATATGATGAAAAATATTGTGTAAAAGTAGAATTACCGGGGATTGAAAAAGAAAATATAAATATTGATGTCAATAAATCTTTTGTCAAAATAGAAGCTGATAAAAGCATCGAAAATAAAGAAGAAGACAAACATAAATATCACAAGTCGGAATTCAGATACGGTAATTATTCAAGAACTTTATATTTCCCCTATGAAATAGATACCGAAAAGGCAGAAGCATCATTAACCAACGGTGTTTTAAAATTAGAATTACCCAAACTTCATATAGAAGGAAAAGAAACAAAAAAATTAGAAATAAAAGATTAAAAAATGACGGTTATTTTAGGCATAAAATTACCCGATAAAGAAAATAACGCAGTTAAATTTCAGGAACTTCTTACGAAATTTAACTGCGAAATAAAGTTAAGAATCGGTATTAATAATTCTAAAATATTTTGTTCTTCAACGGGTGTAATTTTATTACAAATAGAGAATGCGGAAACAGCAATAGACATAGAAAAATCATTATTGGAAATAAGCTCAATCGAAATACAGCGAATGATATTTTAAAGGAAAAAATATGACAGAAAAAGTAGTAATAATAGGCGGAGGAGCAGCAGGTCCCAAAACAGCCGCAAAATTAAGACGGGAAAGTGAGGATTTAAAAATCGACCTGTATACTCAAGAAGATATTATTTCATATTCCGCATGCGGACTACCGTATTATATAGAAAATATAATACAAAACTCAGACACTCTGATATTAAGGACTCCGGAAGATTTTAAAAAACAAAATATTGATATACACTTAAAACAAAAGTGCATAAAAGTTGATACCGAAAATGAAACAGTCACTCTGTTAGATTTGATATCTCAAAATATTTATGAAGTTAAGTACAATACATTAGTATTGGCAACGGGTGCAATTCCCGTCATGCCCGATATAAAAAATATAAATTTAAAAAATATATTTACTTTAAGAACAATTCAAGACGGAATAAACATAAAACAGAAAATGCTTCAATCAAAAAGAGCCATTCTCTTAGGAGGCGGTTATATTTCAATAGAATTAATGGAAGCATTAGTTCATAATAATCTGAGAGTAACATTAATAGAAAAAAGTTCTCAAATATTAAAGATGTTTGATGAAGATTTTTCGCAAAGAGTAACCGATTATATAATAGGAAGAAACCCCGGACAAGTCAGTATTTTAACTAACGAAGAAGTAATAGCATTTTACGGGAATGAGAAAAATGAAGTCACAAAAGCAATAACAAATACCGGAAAAGAAATAGAAACGGATTTTGTGGTATTAGGAACGGGAGTAAGACCGAATACAGACTTTTTAAAAGACAGCAATATAAAGTTAGGTTATAACGGCAGTATAAAAGTGGACAAAACCTTAAAAACTTCAAAACAAGGAGTTTATGCCGTCGGAGATTGTACCGACAATTTTAATTTAGTAACCAACAGATATACCTGGGTTCCAATGGGTTCAACAGCAAATAAAGAAGGAAGATGTGCAGCCATTAATATAGCAGGCGGAAACTGTACATTTGAAGGTATAATGAATTCCACAATAACAAAATATTTCGATTTAACAATATCTATCATTGGAATCAGCTATAAAGATGCATTAGAATTCGGATTTCAACCCGAATATGCAATAGTTACAAAACGAGACAAAGCAGGATATATGCCAAACACAGGAACAATGACACTAAAACTGATAGCTGATAAAAATACACATACCATACTAGGCATTCAAGGAATTGGTGAAGGTGATGTCAATCAAAGAATAAATACGGTAATACCGGCGATATTAGGTAAAACAAAGTTAGAATCATTTATGAACCTTGATTTACCGTATTCACCGCCGTATTCTCCCGCAATTGATCCTGTTTTAAATGCTGCTCAAATAATTTATCAAAAAATTAACGGTTAGCAGACATTTTTTCATTTTCAATCATTTGAAGCAAAACTTCCTGAGCTTTTTTAAGTTGAGCATCATTTTTATTTTTAATATCTTCTTCGGTAATTTTAACTTCAATATCAGGTGCTATACCCTTTTTATTTATATCAGTACCGTTTGGAGTTAAATATTTTTGAATGGTAATATTTAAACCGGCACCAAACGGGCTTAAACTTTTAACCTCCTGAACAAGTCCTTTTCCGAATGTATTTTCACCTATCAATATTGCTCTTTGATTATCTTTCAAAGCTCCTGATAATATTTCGCTCGCAGAGGCACTGCCTTTATTTATCAGAACAACAAGAGGCTGTTGTGAAAAATATCTCTTTGTTGATCTTGCGGTATCTTTATACCCGTCCCTATCAACAGTACTGACTATTATTTCATCATTTAAAAATAAATCGGAGATTTGAATTGCATTTGTTAATAATCCGCCCGTATTGGCTCTTAAATCAATAATTATACCTTCTTTATCTTTGTATTTTTGCATGATTTCTTTGAATTCATTACCTACATTGCGCCCCATAAAAGAGCTTAATCTTATATACCCTATTTTGTCATCCATTTTTACATTTTCAGGCACTTTTAAAGATATAGATTTAATTTCAATTTCATCTCTGACTATTTTGTATGTTTTATTTGGAACTCCTTTTCTTTTAATTAAAAGTTCAACCGCAGTACCTTTAGGACCTCTTATTTTATCCGCAGCCTTGTCAATTGTCATATCTTTTGTTGAAATACCGTCAATTGAAAGAATTTCATCTTCGGCAAGTAAACCTGCTTTTTCTCCCGGTGTATCTTCAATAGGCGAGATGATTAATATTTTACCGTCTCTTAAACCTATCTGAATACCGATTCCGAATAAAGAACCTTTTATCATACTTTTTTCTTCTTCAAAATCCTTCGGAGTTACAAATCTTGTATATCTGTCATTTAAACTTGCAACCATGGTATCTATTGCAACATAAGCATCCTCAGGAGTTTTAATTCTGTCATCATACTTATGACGCCATCTGTCCCAATTTTGTCCGTTATTCGTCTGATCAAGATACTTTGTATTTACTATTTTCCAAACCATGTCATATAGCGCAGTTTCCGATTCCGCCATTGCTGTATTGCTTCTGCTGAAACTGATACTTACAACCATTAATGACAGTGTTATTAATGCAGTGTTTTTAAGAAATTTTTTCACAACTCTCTCCTTATTCCCTAACATTATAATATAAATTTTATAATTTGTTTATCTCTTCCTGTTTATAAGACTGTATGTTTTAAATAAAGTTTCAGCATTTTTAATTTTTTTATTTGCTCTTTTATCTCTAATACTTGGTGATGATTTATTTTTTTTAACAAAATATTATGGAAAAAAAGGAGATTTTTATGCATTATTTGGATATTGAACTTAAAGGAATCGACGAAAACGGGAATGAAAAAAATTATAAATTATCGGATTTTAAAGGAGAAAATATTATTTTATATTTCTATCCTCAAGATGACACCCCAACCTGCACCTTAGAAGCACAAAAATTTAATGAGGCTTTAGACAAACTTAAAAAATTTGCCCGAATTATAGGTGTAAGCTCTAACGATATTGATGAACACA
This sequence comes from Candidatus Gastranaerophilales bacterium, assembly GCA_947625345.1. Lineage (GTDB taxonomy): Bacteria > Cyanobacteriota > Vampirovibrionia > Gastranaerophilales > Gastranaerophilaceae > Avigastranaerophilus. The sequence continues at coordinate 8,325 of CANQNX010000011.1, read as the reverse complement.
CTGACTTTCAAAAAAAACATAATCTTAAATTTATACTTCTTTCCGACAAATTAAACGAATTGAAAAAAGCTTTTGACGAACATAAAAATCACATATCTGATATAGAAAGAACTACTTTTATAATTGATAAAAACGGTAAAGTGACAAAAGTATGGGAAAAAGTTGATGTAGACGGTCATACGGATGAAATTTTAGAATATTTTAAAAATAATTAATATGACTTTTTTGTTTACTTTTTTGTTTTGTGTTATACTTTACATGTGAACTTAAAGAATATAAAAGTTCATTTTTAAACATGGTATAAATACTTTTTAGTGCCGAAACTCGGCACTTTTTAATTGCATAAAAAAAAGAGGACTTTTTTAATTGTCCCCCTGAAATCTTTTGTGATTTCCTCGTGTGTTAGTAAAGGTAGTAAGTAAGGTAAGTATGAATATAAAATGTTTTTTATTTTTTATTTTTTATTTTTATTTATCATCTACATATATATAAAGTATATACAAAATAGATAATTGCCCGACTTATATTAATTTTTTCAATTTTTTTTAAAAAATCTTGATATTATTGACTTTGAGCGATTAATATATCTTAATATTTGTATATAATATAGTGTCGCAAATTTTAATTGCAATTAAATTCTCTTTATTGTGTAATAAATTTATGAATAAATTAGTAAAGAAAGCAAAATATATAAAAGGTGAAATTGAAATTCCTGCTGATAAATCTATTACACACAGGGCATTTATGTTTTCCGCACTTACAAAAGGGAAAGTAAAGATAAGTAATTTTTCAAAAGGGAAAGACTGTTTATCAACACTTAAAATAATAGAGCAATTAGGCTGCGAGAAAAAATATATAAATGAAAAAGAAATTATAATAGATGCAGCAAATGCGCTAAAGGAACCAAATACATTATTAGATTGCGGTAATTCAGGCACAACTACAAGACTTATGGCAGGGATATTATCAGGGCAAAATTTTAACAGTAAATTAATCGGAGACATAAGTTTATCAAAACGTCCGATGAAAAGAGTGATAGAACCTCTAAGCATGATGGGAGCAGAAATCATACATAATGATTTTAAATTACCGATTGAGATTAAGGGCAAAAAATTGAACGCAATAGAATATAATTCCCCTCTATCTTCAGCTCAGGTTAAATCATGTATATTATTAGCAGGTTTGAATGCAAACGGTGTAACAACATTTACTGAACCTTATAAATCAAGAAATCATACCGAGTTGATGTTTGAGTATATGGGAGCTGATATAAAAACCCAAGGAAATAGAGTAAGTGTTAAAGAATCTCAATTGATGCCTGTTGATATAAGTGTATGCGGAGATATTTCTTCTGCTGCATTTTTTATGGTTGCCGCACTCATTGTGCCGAATTCTGAAATTTTAATAAAAAATGTAGGAATAAATGAAACAAGAGCCGGAATAATTGATGTTATTAAATCAATGAACGGTGAAATAGAAATTATAAATGAAAGACTTGTTTCAAATGAAAAAACCGCCGATATAAAACTTAGGTATTCCAAACTAAAAGGATGCACAATTCAAGGAGAAATAATTCCCAAGTTAATAGATGAAATACCTATAATAGCTGTAATGGCAACTCAAGCTGAAGGTAAAACAGTAATAAAAGATGCACAAGATTTGAGGAATAAAGAGGCAGACAGAATTAGTACCGTAAAAAAAGAATTAACAAAGTTAGGTGCACACATAGAAGAAACTCCCGACGGATTAATAATATACGGCAAAACCGAGCTAAAGGGCGGATGTGAAATAGAATGCTGCCACGATCACAGAATAGCAATGAGTGCTTATATTGCAGGCTTAATATGCAAAGAAGATATTCTTATAAAAGAGTTTGAATGGGTTGATATATCCTTCCCCGAATTTTCAAACTTAATAACCTCAATTACTTATTAATTTTAATAAAATTAGGCAGCTTGTATGTTTTTTTGAAATTCCAAAAATCAGGATGCAAAAGAGCTAAAAACGGAATTAATTCGAGCCTGCCGATTAACATATTTGATATAAAAATAAGCTTTGATAAGCATGTTAAAGAACTATAGTTACCCATAGGGCCTATAATACCAAATCCCGGACCAACGTTTCCCAAAGATGCTATGGCGGCTGATGTTCCAACTATTATGTTTTTTTCGGTATAAACCATTATAACAGCAGTCAAAGCAAAAATAAGGTAATAAAACATTACAAAAGAAACTATTTGTCTTACAACATCTTCGCTGACAATAACTCTGTTAATTTTTATGGGAAAAACACCGTTAGGATGATAAATTTGTGAAATCTGACGTTTCAGGTATTTGAAAACAAAAACAAGTCTTAAAAGTTTAAGTCCGCCTGAAGCAGACCCGATTGAAGCACCTGATAACATTAATAAAAACAGCAAAAGTTTTGCTCTTAAATTCCAAGTTTCATAATCAACAGATACAAATCCTGTTGTGGTGATAATTGAAATAACCTGAAACATTGCGGATTCTAAAGATTTAATAAACCCGTAAATATTATGATATTTTAGCGTAAGCGCAATAAGCAAAGAAAATATCAAAACTACCATTACGTATGTTTTAAATTCATCATCTTTAAATACGGATAATATATTTCTTTTAAAATAAATCTTATATTGAAGTGCAAAGTTTGTTCCCGATAAGAACATAAATACACCTATAACATAGAAAAATTTAGGATTTCCGTAAGCCATAATACTTTGTTGAGAAGGAGAAAGTCCGCCGCCTGACAGTGTAGAAAAAGAATTACACATCGCATCAAACACCGGCATACCGTAATAAATCAACAATATAAATTCAATCACCGTCAAACCGAAATATATACCCCATAGCGCTGCTGCAGTCTGCCTTATACGCGGAGTTAATTTACTCTCCGTAGAACTTGCCCCCGGAGATTCAGCTACAAACATTTGTCGTCCTGCTACGGCAAATTTTGGTAATATTGCGATAAACAATACCAAAATTCCCATACCGCCCAACCACTGACTAAAAGAGCGCCAAAAAAACATTGTTTTCGGATATTGAGAAAAATCGGTTAAAACAGTAGCCCCTGTTGTTGTAATTCCAGAAACGCTTTCAAACAAAGCGTCTACAGGACTTAACCCAAAATACATAAAGGTTAATGATGATAATAAAGAAAATATAATCCACGATAAAAGCACAATTGTTAGCGCTTCTGATTTTGTCATATTATCAATTTCTTCTTCAATTTTATTATTTTTTTTCATTAAAAGACTTAGCATAAAAGAAAGAACTGATACAAAAACATACGGTTCCCATGCAAATGACTCTTTATAACAAAAAGCACATATACACGGTAAAAGCATAACCATAGAAATATATTTTAAAATTAAACTTAAAATATTAAACACATATCTGATATTCATTAACCGCACCTTTTAAAATAGTTTAATACAGTGTCTGAATTTTCCTGAGTTGTAAATACAATCAAATTATCTAACGGCATAACCTGAGTATTTCCCTTTGGGATTATAACTCTGTTTCTTCTTTGGATAATTGCTATTATAGCTTTACAGGGAAGTTTAAGATTCATAATTACATCTGTTTTAAACGTAGCAGGAATACATATTTCAAGAACTTTTCCCTGTCCCTTTTCAACGGAAGCTAAAATTTCCACTTCGGGCTTGATTAAATGATTTTCTATATCATCTATAGCAGCACCGTTTTCGGATATTGCCACATCTATTCCTACTTTTTCAAACAAATTGGCATTAACATTTTTGGAAACTCTTGTGATAACTTTTTCCACTCCCAATTGTTTAACTAAAAGAGAACATAAAAGATTTTTTTCATCATTATTTGTTACGCTGACTACAACATCAGATTCTCTGACTCTTTCTTCTTCCAAAAGTTCAAAATTAGCACCGTCACCGTTTATTACAAGTGTATTTTTCAAATTTTCGGTAAGTTCTACACACCTGTCATAATTATATTCAATAATTTTAACTTTTATATTTGTTTTTTCCAAATTTTGAGCAAGCATAAGCCCGACACTTCCGCCGCCTATTATTGTAACTTGTTTTACATCGGTTTTTTCCTGAAAAAATTTATTTGCGAGAATATCCAATGAATATGATGAACCCATAAATATAACTTTATCATTTAACAATAGCTCTGTTTCTCCGTCAGGAATAAATAAAGTATTATCACGTGTAATACCGACAATTAAAGTTTCATCGGGGAAATTACAGTCTTTAACTTTTTTATTCAGGAATACAGTATCTTCTTCTACCGGATATTCAAATAAACGTGCTTTCCCGTTTGCAAAATCTTCAACATCTATAGCTTTCGGAACGGTAATTATTCTGAAAATCTCCTGTGTCATAAGTTCTTCAGGCCATAATACATAGTCTATCATCAACTCTTTTTGATATTTTGAGCCTCTTACCAATGAAAGAGAATCGACATTTTCTTTTTTACTTACAAAACATACCGTTTTTAACTTTGTCATATTTATAACAGTTAAGCATGCAACAATATTTGCCTCATCATTTTCGCTGCAGGCAATAAAAATATCAGCATCTTTTATACCTACGGATTCTAAAACCGAGATATTTGACCCTGAACCTTGTACATATTCAATATCCAATTTTTCAATTGAATCAGAACTTGAGTCATTATCATCTATGACAATAATGTCGTGATCTTCATATAAATTAGCGGCAATTAAGCCTGCTACTTCGTTAGCTCCGTATATAACAATTTTCATATTTTTAATCCGAAATTATGAACTTTATTATAAACTAAAAAAACATATTTGTCTTTTTATAAAAAACTGTTACAAAGATGCTATTTTATCTGCAATTTCTTTTTTTAAGTTTGAATCATCTGCATTTGCGGCAGCAACAAAAGCTTTAGACAATAATTTCTTAGCTTTTGCCCTATTATTATATTTCAGCATTATATCCGCAGCAGCTTCATATCTTTTTGCAAGATTTTCACTATCTTCAATATCATAATATATTTTTGCGGCATTCCCGTAATATTTTACAGCCTTATAATTTTCATTAATTCTTTCACAATTTTTACCGTTTTTTGATGAAATATAAGCACATACTTTTTTATCGTTCGTTTCATTTGCAACGATATCAGAGAGATTCATAAACATTATAGCATTGGGTTTATCATATCTTTCCGTGTGAATTTGCGCAAGGTCTGAGAGAGCTATTGATTGAAGTTTTAAGTTATCCGATTCACCCGAATATGATACTGCCGCACAGTAATGATTAAATGCTGGTTCAAATCTTACATAATCATCATATATTTTAGCCATATTCATGTGTGCTTTTGCTTTGATATTATTATCTTTTGACTGACTTGCAGCATTATGATAACTCTCTAATGCTTTATTAATTTCATTTTTTGAGTCAAACAAAAGTCCCTCTTCAAAATGTATAATCGCACATAATTCTTCATCACCTATTGAATCAGCATAATTCATAGCTTTTTCAAAAGCTTGTAACGCTTTTTCTTCTTCATTGATTGCCGCATATTTTTTTGCCTGAATAAATAAACGTTTTAATTCAGTGTCTGATGGAATATAGAAATCATTTTGCGGTTCGTTTTCTTCTGTAATTTGAGGTTGATTATTGTTTTCAGCGGTTTTTTCTTCAATTTTTTCTTCTTTTTGCGGAATTTTGTATTCTATATGTTGTAAAAACAGGGCATCCACCCAATTTTCAACAACTTTAGACGGTTTTTTTAAGGCGCCCGTTATGTATTCATCCAATATCTGTGATGCATTTTTAAGATTGGATTGTATAATTTGCTGATTAGGTCTGTCTTTTAATGCCTGATTTTGTACGAGAGTTAAATAAGAACTTACTTCATTCTTAATTTCATCAGGTGCTCCAATGGCATTAGCGGTATTTTTAAAATCGGTTAAAACCTGTTCTATATTAATTTTGCGTTTTGTGTAATCAATTGCAACTTTTTCACCGTTAGGAAAATATGAAGTGGTATTTGAACGAGGTTTTTCCTGTTCATAATTATTTTCGGCATTTTGAGATGACTGAGAACTTTTTTCCTCATCCTCCGTTTTTTTTGATATTTGTTTATTGTTAACGCCTATACTATATGGTCTGACGTAGGCAGGATAAATAGTATTGTACAAAATTGCCGCCTTAAATTACACCTTAATCCGCTTTTACTCTACATACAATAGTATGTACTTTTTTAATTAAATTTTGAATACACTGTTTAGTGTATTAATGATTTTTTATTTAAAATCAAAACGGAAAAACATGCGCATAAACTATTACGGCTGTTTTTTAAATCTATTTTAAGCACATATTCAGTTCGGAAAGCATCTTTTTATCTTCTTTTATTTCTTCACCGTCAGTTGTAAGATAATTACCTATTAACATTCCGTTAATACCTGCCTTCAATCCCAATTTTTGATATTCCTTGGAAAACCTTGTGCTTCTGCCGCCCGCATATCTTAATATAGCTTTAGGCATAGCAATTCTAAATATACAAATTGTTCTTAAAACTTCTTCTTCGTCTATTTTATCTCCGTAATTTTCTAATTTTGTACCCTTAATCGGGTTTAAAATATTAATCGGGACAGTTTTCGGATTCAATTCAGCTAATGCCAATGCCATTTCAACTCTGTTTTCTCTTGTTTCACCCATTCCCAAAATTACACCGGTACATGCTTCAATTCCTTCTTCCTGAAGCATTTTTACCGTATTTACTCTGTCTTGATAATTATGCGTTGTACAAATCTCGCCGTAATAATTTTCACAAGTATTAATATTGTGATTAAATCTTTCTACACCTGCTTTTTTAATTTCTTTAAATTGTTCTCTTGTTAACAATCCTAACGATGCACAACAATGCATACCGTCAATGGAAGCAACGGCTTTAATCATCTCTAAAATTTTAGGGAAATCTTTTTCCTCTGTTTTTCTTCCGGAAGTAACAATACAAAATCTGTTAGCACCATTCTCTTTTGCTTTAACTGCTGCATTTTTAACCTCACTGACCTCCATTAGAGGGTGACATTCTATTTTTGCCTCATTGTGTTTACTTTGAGAACAATATTTACAATTCTCTGCGCAAGAACCTGTTTTAGCACTAATTATTGCACAAGCTTCCACTTCATTATTAAAATTTTCTTTCGTTATTTTTTCTGAAATTTCAATTAATTTATCAAGTTCTAAATCATATAATTTTAATAACTCATCCTTATTATATTCTGCTTTCTGCATTTTATAATCCTTTCAATACTACAAATCCCTATATTGTTTATTTTACTTCCAACATTCTTTGAATAGTTCTTTTTGCTTTATCAAAGACGGAAGTATCAACATTTATTTCATATTTTTCATTTATAAGACAATTTTTAATATCTTCTAAAGTATTCCATTTCATATTTTGACAAATTATATCTTCTTTAATAAGTCTAAAAGATTTACCCGTATTATTAAGAAGACTGTCCCTGTTTAATCTGTCAACGACACCTTTTTCGGTGGCTATTATAAATTCTTTATCCTCACTTTTTTCGGCATATTCCATAATTTCTTTTGTAGAACCGACAAAATCAACTATTTTACAAACTTCATGATGGCATTCGGGATGTGCGAGTATTTTTGCCTTCGGATACAATTTCCTCGCATTTTCTATATCTACAACTCTTATTCTCAGGTGAGTTGGACAATACCCGTTAAATGTAATAACTTCAACGTTCCCTAACTGTTTTTCAACCCATTTTCCCAAGTATGTATCAGGCACAAACAATACCTTTGGCACATTTAAACTTTTCACTATCTTAACGGCATTTGAACTTGTGCAGCAAATATCACATTCCGCTTTAACTTCGGCTGTTGAATTAATATAACAAACAACCGGAATATCGGGATTCTTGGCTTTAAACTCTTTTAAAGCAGGTACATCAATCATATCTGCCATAAAGCATCCGGATTTTTCATTCGGAAGCAGAACTTTTTTATTCGGATTCAATAATTTAGCACTTTGAGCCATAAAATGCACACCTGCAAAAACAATAATATCCGCATCGGTTTTTGCAGCCATTTGGCTTAAATAAAAAGAGTCTCCGACAAAATCAGCAACTTCATCAACTTCAACAGGCTGATAACAATGTGCTAAAATCACCGCATTTTTCTTTTTTTTAAGTTCTTTTATTTCCTGAATAATATGCATATTTATAACTTTCTTAAAGTTATTAAAATACAACCAAAAATTACAGTCAACCATACTTTAAAATGAATAGCATTTGAAACGTCTCAACAAAAAAGAGGGCATA
>CANQNX010000010.1 GCA_947625345.1 Candidatus Gastranaerophilales bacterium | reverse complement strand
GTCGTTAGCTATTTCGTTGGCTAATGTTTAACAAGAGATGCTGAATCATGAGATGCTGAAACAAGTTCAGCATGACAAAGAATAAGTTTTATGCCTGCCGCTGCAGGGATGGGGGAGGAAAAAAAGAGTCGCCTGATAAACAGAAGTAATACAATAAAAAAAGGAGCATTATTTAATGCCCCTTTTTTATTTAATAGTTTATTTATTCTATTGTTTCTTCTTGAGTTTCTTCATCAGTGCCTTCAATAGTTTCCATATCCTCATCATCTACGGCATATTCTTCTTCTTCTCTTATTTCTTCCGCAATTTCGTCCTCGGTATCATCTTCTAAAGTATCTTCATTTTCTTCATTTTGTTGAACCTGAGGAGCTGTATAATCCATTTTTGCAGCCTGCGATTCACTCTTAATGTCTATTTTCCAACCGGTAAGTTTATGAGCAAGTCTGACATTTTGACCGTCACGACCTATTGCTAAACTTAATTGATCGTCAGGAACGATAACAAAAGCTTCTTTTGAATATTCATCATCGGCTAATATGTCAACCGACACTATTCTTGCCGGTGATAGAGCATTTACGATATATTCTACAGGATTGTCGGAATATCTTACTATATCTATTTTCTCATTTTTTAGTTCACCTATAATGGTCTGAATACGACTTCCTCTCGGACCTATACAAGCTCCGACGGAATCAACATCAGGGTCATTACTTGTTACCGCAATTTTTGTTCTGTATCCTGCTTCTCTTGAAATAGATTTGATTTCAACAATTCCGTCTTCAATTTCAGGTACTTCAAGTTCAAATAATTCTCTTACAATTTCAGCGTGAGCATGAGATACAATAACCTGCGGAAGTCTCGACGTTTCTTTTACGTTTAAAACAAATACTCTTATTCTGTTTCCCGGTTTATAGTATTCTCCGGGTATTTGTTCTTTCTGCGGCATAATGGCATCTGTTTTTCCGATGTTAACTATGACATTTCTGTTCTCAACTCTTTGTATAATACCCGTTGTAAGAGTACCTTTCTTTTCCATAAATTCATCAAGGACGAGTTTTCTTTCAGCTTCTCTGATTCTCTGAGTAATAACTTGTTTTGCGCTTTGTGCAGCTATACGTCCGAAGTTTTCCGGTGTAACCTCTATTTTAACTTCATCTTCAAGTTCTACATCTTCGTCTATTTCTTTTGCATCTTTTAATGATATTTCTAAATTCGGATCCTCTACATTCTTAACAACTAATTTTGTTCTGAATACCCCTATTTCTCCGGTTTGCTCATCCAATATGGCTTCTACATTAGGAACTTCTTTTTGTTTTAAATGCTTTTTGTATGCTGTTACCATCGCATCACATAATGAATCTATAATAACTTCTTTTGTTATACCTTTTTCTCGTTCTAATTCTTCACAAGCTTCAAATAATGCTGTTCCGATTTTAATCATTGCCTTTTCTCCTATATTTCACTCGAGTATAATTTCGCTGATATTATGTTTTCTTTTCTTATTTTTACATTCTTTTTATCTTTGTATGTATATACGGTTAAACCTTCATTTTCGTCAAAATCTTCAATCCTTGCGACAAATTGTTTCTCATTTGATTCATCTATTGCTTCTTTTAACTTTATATTTATGTCTTTGCCTTTGAATATTAAATATTCTTTATTTGATTTTATTTTCCTCTCAATTCCCGGAGAACTTACCTCTAAGTAATATTTGAAAGGTATAAGCTCTTCAATGAAATCTGATAAACTTCTTGATACTCTTTCACAATCTTCAAGATTGACTTCTCTTTCGGTTGAATATATGTATATTCTCAAAAACCATTTATGATTTTCTTTCACAAGCTCAATTTCAACGGGTATAAGCCCATAGCGCATTAATGTATTATCAATTAACGGTTCTAATTTGTCTAATAATTCTCTTTTATTAAAGTGTTCTATAGGGGTATTTTTTTCCGTTTTAGCGTTGATGTGTTTTTCTCTCGCCATTTACTTATACCTCCTTTTTAACCTTAAATAAATAAAAAAGAAACGGTTATCCGTTTCTCTAATCAACATACCTATATAATAACATAACTTTATTTTTTTGTAAGTATACTTTAAGTAAATTTAACATTCCACTAATTTTTTAAATTCGTTTAAATCTTCTATTGTATCAATTCCTATTGAATTATATTCAACCTGTGAAACTTTTATTCTCATTCCGTTATATAATGCTCTTAATTGTTCTAAACTTTCTGTCTTTTCAATGTCTGATTGATTTAAAGATGTCATTTTGAACAAAGCTTCTCTTTTATAAGCATATATTCCTATGTGTTTATAAAATTTGCTTATCCCCGTGTTCCTTTCGTACGGAATTTTGGAACGGGAAAAATAAAGCGCATAATTATTTTTATCAAATACACATTTAACACTGTTAGGATCTTCAATATTTTCTTTTATTTCTGTTACTAAAGTTGCTATATCGGCATTATCATCTTCTTTTATTTGGTTTATCAGCTCTTCAACATTATTAATATTAATCATTGGCTCATCACCTTGCAGGTTAATAATGTATGATATATTCGGATATTTTTCCGCTACTTCTCTTATTCTGTCACTGCCGCACTTATGATTTTCCGATGTCATTTCAACTTCAGCCCCAAAAGATTTTGCACATTCATATATTTCATTATTGTCTGTTGCTATTATTACTCTGTCAGCATTTTTTACCTGTATCGCTCTTTCCCATACCCATTGAATTATAGGTTTGTTGAGTACTTTTATCAGAGGCTTGCCCTCTAATCTCGTTGATTTATATCTCGCAGGTATTATTATTGCAGTCTCTCTCATTTATTTCTCCTTCTCAACCACATATCCTATCCACTCGGTTTGGTGCATCTCCTCTTTTATTCTCATTCCGTTTTTTTCTATTGCTTCTAATACAACACCTTCTTTGCCTTCTAATATTCCGCTTAATATTATTTTTGCGCCGATTTTCATTATACGCTTTAAATCGGGCATAATTTCCGCCAATACGTTATGTAATATATTCGCAAATACAAAATCATATTTGAAACTTTCCAATACATCAGAAGTCGCAGTTTGAAATTTTATTAAACTCTCATTGTTCATTTCCGCATTTTTTATCGCCGTTTCAACGGCAGTTTCATCATTATCAACGGCATCAACTGACTTTGCACCTAATTTCATGGCACATATGGATAATATCCCTGACCCTGTACCTATATCAGCAACAACTGCATTCGGAATCATGTACTTTTCACATGCTTTAACACATAATTGTGTTGTTGCATGCGTACCCGTACCAAAGGCATTTCCGGGGTCTATATTAACTTTAATTTCATTTTCTTTCGGTTCATAATTTTCCCAACTCGGACAAATAACGATTTTGTTTGAAATTTTTTGACTTTTCCAATGCTCTTTCCACTTCTTTGACCAGTCAGTATTTTCTTGTTTTTTTATACTTACGTCAAAACTTCCTATATCGGTGTTAAATGCTTTGCGGTCAATTATTTCCTGCCTTTTTGCTTTAAAAAATGATTGAATTTCGTTAAAATTAAGGTCATCGGCAACTATATACGCTTTTATTATATTTTCGGTTGATTTAATCAATTCTAAATTTTTGTATGTTTCTTCGGACGTAACAATACCTTCACAGTCATATTCCGTTTGTATAATGTCACATACAACATCTGATACTATAGGATTAATTTCTACCGTTATTTCCCAATAAGTTTTATCTTTTACTGACAAAATACACCCATTCTCCTGAATTTATTATATCTGTCATTACGTAACTTATCCGGAGCATAATTTTTTAATTCGTTAATTGCATCAGTTATGGTCTTTTTAAGGTTGTTTGCAATTAATTCATAATCACAGTGAGCACCGCCTAAAGGTTCCTTAACGATTCCGTCTATAATTTCCAATTTTAATAAATCTTCACTTGTTATTTTTAATGCTTCTGCCGCAACATCGGCTTTTGATGCATCTCTCCATAAGATTGAAGCACAGCCTTCAGGGGATATAACAGTATAGTATGAATGCTCCAACATATAAACTCTGTCGGCAACCGCTAAACCTAAAGCACCTCCGGAACAGCCTTCTCCCGTAATTACCGCTATAATCGGAACATTTAATTTTGCCATTTCTCTTAAATTCTCGGCTATTGCAGTGCCTTGTGCAGTTTCCTCCGCTTTCATGCCGGGATATGCCCCCGGAGTATCTATCAATGTTACTATCGGCATATTGAATTTATTTGCATGATAGAAAAGTCTTAATGCTTTTCTGTATCCCTGCGGTTGAGGCATTCCAAAATTGTATACAAGGTTTTCTTTTGTTGTTTTACCTTTTTGTGTCCCTATTATGACTACACTTTCATTACCTAATTTTGCAATTCCGCCTATTATAGCTCTGTCATCCGTTCCTTCTCTGTCGCCGTGAAGCTCAATAAAGTCTGTAGTCATTAATTTTACATAGTCCAAAAATGTCGGTCTGTCCGCATGACGTGCAATTTGTATCCTCTGTGCGGGTGTTAATTTCGCATACAGTTCTTTTTTGTATTCTAATGCTTGTTGTTCAAATAAATCTATTTTGTCTGATACGTCCATACCTGATGACTCACTTATCTTTTTTAATTCTTCTATTTTTTGTTGAATTTCAAATAAAGGTTTCTCAAACTCTAATATTGCCATTATTTTCTCCTACTTTTTATGAAGATTTATAATTTTGGAAATTGTTGATTTGAGTTCTGCTCTTGAAGAAATCATATCAATTTGACCGTATTTCATTAAATAATTTGCGGTTTGAAAATCAGCAGGAAGACTTTGTCTTATTGTCTGTTCTATAACTCTTCTTCCTGCAAAACCTATTCTCGCATCTTGTTCCGCAATAATAATATCTCCTAATGTTGCAAAACTTGCAGTGACACCTCCGAATGTCGGTTCGGTTAATACCGTTATATATAATAAACCTGCTTCATTTAATCTTGCTACGGCACAACTTGTTTTTGCCATTTGCATTAAACTTAATATGCTCTCTTGCATTCTCGCACCGCCTGAAGCAGTTACGGCTAACATCGGTATCTTCCTCTTAAGTGCTTCTTCCATTATTAGCGTAACTTTTTCGCCGACAACACTTCCCATTGAACCGCCCATAAATTCAAAATCCATTATGGCTGCTGCTACTTGGTTACCGTCAATTTCTCCGACCCCTGATATAACAGCTTCATTCATATTCGTTTTTGCTTTTGCCTGACTTATTCTTTTTGTATAAGCTTCAGTATCCGAAAATTTAAGAGGGTCTGCAGTTGTAATATTTGAGAACATTTCTTCAAATGTCCCCTCATCAAATAATTGATTTATACGGGTTCTTGCGTTTATTCTGAAATGATAGTTACACTTAGGACATACGTCTAAGTTTTCTTCCACTTCTTTTCTTAACAATTGGGAATTGCAATTATAACATTTTACCCATAATTTACCGATTGTATCATCTATTTGAGGGTCTTGGTCTCTTCTCGCTATTTGCATTTTTTTTCTTTGTTCAAACCAATCCTTTACTGTCATAAAAGATTTCCTCCCGTAATCTACTTGCGTTTTTGCACAATCATTTTTTTTATATTATACATCAAATATTTATATGCAATACATTATACAATTGTACATAAAAGATTTATTTACATTCTTTCAGGTGCCGAAACTTCTATTAACTTTAATGCTGATTTCAATATTATTATCACAGCTTGAACTAATGACAGTCTCGCATACATTAATTCTTCATCCTCTGTCAGCACTTTTGAATAAGTATAAAATTGATGGAAGTTTGCTGAAAGTTCTTGTAAATATTTTGTTAAAAGATATGGGCTTCTGTTCTTTGCCGCATTTTGTACAACGGATTTGTATTCTTCTAATTTTAATATCAATTTTTTTGTTGTCTCTTTTGATTTTTCATCTTCCGTTGACCATAAAATATTATAAGAATTACTGTTGAGAGATTTTATTTTTTCTTCAAGCTTTTCAGCAGGTGCTTCTTTTGTTTCCTTGTTTATTACGTCAAATTTTTCTTGAATTGCATGTCTTAATATAGAACAAGCTCTTGCATGGGCATATTGAACATAAAATACAGGATTTTCGTCAGTTTTTGATTTTGCAAGATCTATGTCAAAGTCAAGCGTTGTATCTATACTTCTCATTATCATCCAATATCTTGTCGCATCAACACCTACATCCTCTATCAGTTCATCTAAGGTAATCATTTTAGTCCTTTTACCCATTCTGACCTGTTCGCCGTTCATGACCAAATTAACAAGTTGACCTAAAAGAACTTCAAGAGAATCTGGATTATATCCCATTGCTTCTATTGATGCTCTCATCCTCGGAATATAACCGTGGTGATCTGCGCCCCATATATTTAACAGAGTTTCAAATCCTCTTTGAAGCTTATTATAGTGGTATGCTATATCAGCCGTTAAATATGTATATGCTCCGTCTGATTTCTTTATTACTCTGTCTTGGTCATCTCCGTATTTTGATGATTTAAACCATATTGCTCCGTCTTTTTCATACAGCATTCCTAATTTATCTAATTTTTCTATTGCCGCTTTTACTTGCCCCGATTCATGTAATGTCAGTTCGCTAAAGTAATTGTCAAAATATGTGCGGAAATTATTTAATAAATTTTGTTGAAAACCGAGCATCTTTAATCTTGCATATTTTGAAAGATATTTTAAGTGATTTTCATCGAATTCTCCGTTGTAATCTTTTTTTATTTCATTGGCTTTTTCTTTTTCGTCTTTCATAAACTCTTTAGCAACGGGAATTAAATATTCTCCCGTATAAAAGTTCTTGGCTTCTTCTTCATCTGTCGGAAAATCAATATTAATCCCCAGTTCTTTTAAAACTCTGATATAAAGTGACTTTCCTAATTTTTGTATTTGACTTCCTGCATCGTTTATATAAAATTCCTGATATACATTGTATCCTGAATATTTCATTACATTGGATAGAGCACTTCCCATAGCAGCCCATCTGCCATGACCTATGTGAAACGGACCTGTCGGATTTGCACTAACGTATTCAAGTATTACTTTTCTGCCTTTTCCTATATTGTTTTTTCCGTAGTCTAAACCTTTTTTTTGTATTTCATCAATTACCTCGTTAAGCATTTTGTTATTGAGTTTAAAATTTATAAATCCCGCAGTTGTGTTAATTTCAAAATCCTTTTTCCCCATATTCTCAGAAATAAGTTCTGCAATCTTATTGGGCGGCAGTTTCGCATATCTCGATAAAGAAGAAACATTAACTGCAAAATCACCAAAATTCGTATTTTTCGGAATCTCTATTTGCAGAGAATATTCATTATCCTTAGTCATTTGTCCTAAGTTTGATGAATTAATTAATTTATTAATTGATTCTGTTGTGAGTTCCAAAAAATATTCTTTTAACATAGTTCCGCTTCCGTTTAATTACACATCAATTAATATAGCAGAAAAATGTTATATTTAATATCCGAAAACTCTGTCTTCATATTTTATTAAAGACAGAGCCAAAAATTAAAGAAAATTGAGATGAAAAAGTTATTCTACCATAACTTTTTCATCTACAAATTCACCATACAGGTCAATATCCATTTTTACGTTATCAATATCATTGATAAGTTTTTTAATTTCAAATGAAATTTCCTGTAAGTCCATAGTTTCATTGTTCATATTTTTTTCTCCAAAAAAATACTTACAATTTTTTTATCGGAAATATTTATTTTAAACTTTAGTGTTTTTTTTATAATGTTACAAAACATTAAAACTGTTTTTTATACAATTCCCAAAATATAATAGAAGCACTTACTGCCAGATTTAAGGATTCTACATTTTTATTCATATTAAGTCTGATATTTTTATCAGAGATTTTTGTTAAGTTCTTACTTAAACCTGATGCCTCAGAGCCAAACATAATTATAATTTTATCTATGGCTTTACATTCTTCTGTTGATATATTATTTTCTTTTGAAAGAGATGTTGCAATAAATTGATGATTTTTAAATATGGTTTTTAAATCAGAATTATTTTTCAATTCAATTACGGGAGTTTTATAAAAATTACCGGCACAAGAACGTATTACTTTAGGTGAATATAAGTCAACGCAATCACCATATAAAATAATGGCATCTATATTAAAAGCTGAGGCACTTCTTATAATTGTTCCCAAATTTCCGGGGTCTTGTATGTTTTCAAAAAGCGCTATTCTTTTGTATTTAGTAAACTCTCCGATATTTTTTCCCCTTTTTTTAGCAATTGCTAATATTTCGCATGCCGAAGAGGTTGTTGAAATTTTTTTCATTTCTTCTTCGCTTATGAGAGAATAATTTTCCATATCAAAACTTTTTAATGAATATATTTCTTTGATTTCAATGTTTGAATTTATTGCTTCAATTACTGCTTTATAGCCTTCAATAATATATAAATTTAGTTCATCTCTGTATTTTTTTAAATGAAGTTTTTTTATTTCTTTTATTTTTGTGCCTGAGAGCTTTAAATTATGCATGCATTAGCCTGCCACTTCATATAGTAGTACTTTTCGTAATCATTTAACATTGATATATCTACTAAGTCTATTTCAAAAGGAAATCTTGAGAAAGAATGCATTACCGTTTTATCTTCATCTTTAACGGCGCATACGGTATTTTCAAGACGAATTCCGCCCCAACCTTCTTTATATACTCCGGGTTCTATTGAAAAAACGGTATTTTCAATTATTTTGGTTTTTGATGTATTTCCCGAAGAAACTTTTGGCGGATTTTCATGAACTGATATTCCGACACCATGCCCTGTTGAATGAGCAAATTTAAAATCCTCTGAAATTGATTTATTTATTGTTTCCCTTGCAATATTATCTATTTTATAATATGTGTCTTTTTTATCGTATTTTTCATAGTATGCGTTTAAAAATGCTTTTAATACTGCCGTGTATGCAACTTTTTGTTCCTGATTCGGAGTGCCTTTTATAAATGTTCTTGTCGTATCTGTTGCATATCCGCCTTCATAATATGCACCGTAATCAATTAGTAATAAATCACCTTCATTTATCATTTTTTCCTTTGATGGGGTTGAATAGTGAATTATTGAAGAATTTGCACCTCCGGCTACTATAGGTTTAAAACTCAATGACAAAGCTCCGTTCTTTTTTAATGCCTTTACTAAGGCATCATAATAGTCATATTCTGAGTATATTGTATCTGAATGAAGCATTTTATATATGACTTTTAGTGCATCATCCGAGCGTTCAAAGCAGGTATTCAAATGGGCTATTTCATTGTCATTTTTTACGGTTTTAAATAAATTTAAATGACCTTGAAGTATTTTATTTGACTTGTTAATGAGTAAGTAATCGGCTATTGTAAGTCCGTTTTCATCTATATATATTTCTGAATTATTTATCTCTTTTAGACTGTTTTCAAACTCCGACAAAGGGAATACTTTATATTTTTCACCTATATCAGGCAATTCGCAATCGGAATATATTTTTACACATTCTTCATTAATTATTGCTTTTGCGGGAAATATTGCACTGTATTTAAAACTGTAGGAACGTAAATTCGTAATATATGCAATATCTTCTAAAGAGGTAACCAATATATTAAATTTTTTACCTGCATATTCTTTTATCTGATTGTATTTTTCATCAGATGAAACTCCTGCTATTGTTATATTCACAGGGAATACTTCATAATTTATTTTTGGAATTGAATCTTTTTTGTATTCCATTACAGGATCAATATTTATCAATTTAATGCTTGAACTTTTTTGAGATAAGTTTTTCATAAGTTCGTCATAAAACTTTTTTGAAGTTTTCTTTGATACTACACCTAATCTGAAATATGGTGTTATTTTTTCGGTTAAAGCTTCAAGATATGTTTGAGTAAGAGGTATTTTAACTACCTCTACATATTCGTTTTTTGTTTGATTTTCTGCTTGTTGGTGGTATCTTGAGTCAACAAACAGGTATATTTTGTTATTCGTAAACAGAACATCTCCCATTGACCCCGTAAAATTGGTAACGTAATAGCGTGAATTTAATTCAAGCAAATTATACTCAACCAAAAATTCGTTAGTTGAATTAATAATTAAACCGTCAAGGTCGTTTTTAGACAAGAAGTCTTTTAAATATTCAATTAATAATGTATCCATTAGCCTTTTTTATCTGTTAAATATATTAAATGATATCCGAATTGTGTTTTAATAGGATTGGACACTTCGCCAATATCCATTGAAAAAACAGCATCTTCAAATTCTTTGACCATTTGTCCTTTGGAAAAATATCCGAGGTCACCACCGTTTTCACCCGACGGGCATAATGATGTTTCCATTGCGGCTTGTGCAAAATCTTTTCCGTTATCAATTTCTTCTTTTATTTTTAATGCTTCTTCTTCAGTATTTACAAGTATGTGGCTCGCTTTTACGAATTCTGACATAATGCCTCCTGCTTTTTTATGAAGTATAACACAATATTTTTAAAAAGTCCGAATAAATAATTCGGAATTTAAGTTTGCTTATTTTTATTATTATTACATAATTTACATATTTTAACATCACAAGCAATTATTTTTTTCATCTGTTTTCTCTTATTTATGAATATTAATAATATATCTTATTCTTCCCCTGTTAAATATAAAGTCGCCGCTACAAAAAGTGTCGATTCTTATAAGCTGAAAAATAATTCTGAGGATAAATTTGTTTATTCTGATAACAAAAGTAAATTAAAATATTATTTTTATTTTAAAGATACCGGCAGATTTGATGTTGATGATTATAAAAAATTATCTGAGGATGATAAAAAATATTTCAGAACAATATGTAAAAAAAATGATTCTTTGACAGAGGCTGCAAAATGGACGGTACCTATTGCAATAAGATTGAAAAAATATCTTGATAAAAAATATGGTAAGTCTGATTATGTTTTTGGCTGTATAGGTACATCTCCCGCTATGATTGCAAAAGCACTTGAGTTTATGGGTGAAAAAGTTAAATATTTACCTGTTTCTAATTTAAAATTTATATCTAATGAAAGTTTTGACTCTTTTTACGACGATGTAAGTGATAAAAGAAGAGAATCTTATAAAAATTTTCTTATATCTCAGGGAATAACAGATGATATTATCAATTCAGGCTCAGCTGATTATATTTTTTGTGATTATACATATTCAGGTGATTCTTTAGAAATATTTAAAAATCTTATGCGTGAAGCATTTGATGTAACATCAAAAAAGGCAAAATTCAGAAGTTTAAACAGGATGATTGCTATTAGTGATTTATCATCAATTAAGAATATATTAGATGATAAAGAATATATTTTCCGATATTTTACAAGGTCTTGTGCTGCATTATACGGCGGTATTTCCCATTTACCGTTTGACCAACTGGATAAAATTAACGAAGTAATTAATTATAATACATTTAAAGCTAATAAGTTTAATTTTATGTTGATTGATGAATTAAATAAATTGGGGTATATAAATTAAATTCAAGCAAAAAATTTATTTTTAAGGTTTTCACTTAGTATGAATATTTCTTCTGTTAATAATATAAAATTGTGTCCTCCTTCCTTCGGTATTCTCAGATACTCAAGTAATTCCCTGTTAAAACCTATAAATCAAGATACTGTTGAGATTTCTTCCAAAAATAACAATGAGACCGCAGAGGAACTTTTTGACAAATATTTATCGGAAAAACATAAATTTTCTGTTAATGATTATAAGTCTTTATCCGTAAATAGTATTAATGAAATAAGAAAAATATGTTCAAAACATGAGGATGTTGTTAATGCTGTTGAGGAAACACTTCCTGCAGCATTAGATATTAGATGTTATTTAAATAAAAAATATTTTAACGGGGATTATACTCTAATATCCATTGGAACTTCTCCTGCCATGATATGTAAAACTCTTGAGTATATGGGTAAAAAAGTTAAGTATATACCTATTACGTCTATACGAAATATTACGATGGAAGATATTGATAAATTAAATAAGGATGATAAAAGAAAAATACCTTTTAAAAATTATCTTGAGGATAATGGTGTTACTCCAAAAAGTATTAAAGACGGGAACGAGCATTTTATTTTTATTGATTATACATACACCGGAAGGTCATTAAAAAATTTTAGTGAAATTATGGAACGCTGTTTTAATATAAATCATGAAGATGTTGAATATATTAGTCTAAATAATTTAATACAATATGCATTAGGATATTGCAGTAAATCAGGTGAAATACTTCCCGATAAATTATGCAGAGATACTTGGACTTCTCATATAAAGATGCGTAAATATATTGATGAATTTTTAAAATTTGACAGGGCGGAAATATACGGAGGAATTCCGCATCTGAATTTTAAAGAATTGGATAAAATTTCAGAATTAAGTGATTATAGCAGTGAAAAATCCAATATGTTTAATTTTCTTATGATTGATGAATTGAATAAAATGGGTAAACTAAAACATAATTAATTTATATGTTTAAAGTATAATTTTATTATGAAAAAGTTATACATTGAAACATTAGGCTGTCAAATGAACAAATCAGATTCGGAAAGAATAGCGGGCATTCTTTCTCACTTTGATTATGTTGAAACTCAGGATGAAAAAGAGGCAGATTTATTAATAATTAATACCTGTTCAATAAGACAGCTTTCCAGTGATAAAGCATACAGTCAGTTGGGTGTATGGGGTAAACGAAAGAAAATTAAGCCCGATATAAAGATTGGTATATGCGGTTGTGTTGCTCAGCAAGATAAAGAAAAAATAAAAATCAGAGCACCTTATGTTGATTTGATATTCGGTACACATAATATTTATGAATTACCTGACTTGATTAAAAAAATCGAAAATGGTGAAAAAGTTTGTGCAATTCGTGATAAGGCAGTTGTGTGCGACCAAAATGAATATAAAATACTAAGAAAAGATTCCGTTAATGCTTGGATTCCCATAATAGAAGGGTGTAATAATTTTTGTACATACTGTATTGTTCCCTTTACTAGAGGCAGAGAACGCTCAAGAAAGCCTGAGGAAATATTAAAAGAAGCTCAAAATATTATAAATAATGGTTATAAAGAAATAACTCTTTTAGGACAAAATGTTGACAGTTATGGTAAGGATTTAAAAGACGAAAATACATCCTTAGCGGATTTGCTCAGAAAATTAAACAAATTAGACGGAGATTTCAGAATAAGATTTGTTACCTCTTATCCTTCTGATATCACTGATGATTTAATAGATGCAGTTGATGAATGTAAAAAGGTATGTAAGTATTTCCACATTCCGATGCAGTCCGGAAACTCAAGAATACTAAAGGAAATGAACAGACGTTATACAAAAGAGGAGTATTATAATATTGTCGGTAAAATAAGAAAAAGATTTCCTTTGGTTACCATTACAAGTGATTTTATAGCAGGTTTCCCCGGTGAAACCGAAGAAGAATTTCAAGACACGCTTAATTCTATTGAAGAACTTGAACTTGATTATTCAAATACCGCAGCATATTCTCCTCGTATTTATACTAAAGCGGCAAAAATGACTGATAAATTTATTCCCGAGGATATTAAATATGAACGTTTGGAAAGACTAAACGAGAAAAACAAACAGGCATGTTTAAAATCAAATCAAAAATTTGTAGGTAAAATTTTGAGAGTGCTTATTGAAAATAAGACAGAAAAAGACGGAAAAATCATTTTGAATTCAAGGGCGGATAATAATAAAATAGTTCATTTTGAAGATAATTCCAAAAGTGTTGGTGATTTTGCAGATGTTAAAATTACAAAAGCACAAACTTGGTGCCTTTATGGTGAACCTGTCGAGTAATTTTTTATTTTTTGGAATTCATGTTAATCTAATATTATGAAAAAATTTCGTAAAATAATATTTTTGACAGTTATTGTTTTATTGCTTCTTGTTTCTTGCTTCAGAATTGACAGAGGTGATAAAACATCATTAAATGTTATTAATAATTCATCAAAAGAAATTTCAGCAGAGTCCGTTTATTTACCTTATGATACTGAGTTATATAACGGAGTTGAATATAGACTCTCACGTTCAAATCCCGGTATTTATGGAGGACAAATTGTAACCTCTACAATTGGTGAAGGACCTAAAACATTCAATCCTTGGACGTCAAAGGATGCAACTTCTTCTCAAATAGCGGATATGATGTATGACTCTCTTTTCTCAACAGACCCTGATACAGGTGAGGTAATTCCTGCACTTGCGAAAGAAATGAGTGTTTCAGATGATCAGAAAACATATACTGTTAATTTAAGGAAGGGTGTTAAGTGGTCAGACGGAGTTGAAATTACTGCAGATGATGTTGTTTTTACATGGAATAATATTATTTTGGACGGGTTTGGTAATACCTCTTTAAGAGATTCCGTATTAATAGACGGGGAATATCCTAAGGTTAAAAAAATTGATAAGTATACGGTTGAATTTAAAATAAAGAAACCGTTTGCACCATTTCAAAGATTTATAGGAAGTCAAATTGCACCTAAACATGTATTTGAAAATGTTGTAAAAAAAGGTAAAAGGTATTTTGATTCTTATTTGTCCACTACAATTAATCCAAAGGATATAGTATACTCTGGTGCATTTGTTATTGATGAATATGTGCCTGCACAAAGAGTTGTAATGAAAAGGAATCCTAATTATTATGCAATGGATTCAAATAAAAATCTTTTGCCCTATATAGATAAGTATGTAATTCTAATTGTTGGTGATTTAAATAATGAAATGCTGAAATTTGAATCGGGAGAACTTGATGTTATTTCTGTCAGGGGGAAAGATTTACCGAGATTTAAAGCTAAAGAAAGTAAATCAGACTATAAAATATATAATTTAGGACCTAATACAGGCACAATGTTTATTGCATTTAACCTTAATACAAGAAAAGACAAAAACGGTAACTATTATGTTAATCCGATAAAGCAAAAATGGTTTAATGATATAAACTTCAGAGAAGCTATTGATTATGCTATAGACAGAAATGCAATGGTTTATAATGTTGCAAACGGTGCGGCTCAGCCTTTATATACCGCAGAATCATTATCGTCAATATTTTTGAATGAAAAACTTGCTTCCGGACATCCTCGAGATATAGACTATGCGGTTTCTTTACTTAAAAAATCCGGATTTTACCTTGATAAAAACGGTTATCTTCATGATAAAGAAGGTAATTTAGTTGAATTTGATCTTTTAACAAATGCAGGACAAACAGAGCGTGAAGCCATAGGGGTTATGGTAAAAGAAGATTTAAGAGAATTAGGGATTAAAGTTAATTTTAAACCCATCGAATTTAATTCTCTAGTCAGTAAATTAATGTCATCATATGACTATGATATGGTTTTAATGGGATTAACAGGCAGCCCTTTGGAACCTCACAGCGGAAAAAATGTTTGGAACTCAAGAGGACATCTGCATCTCTTTAATATGAGAAATCAGGATGATAAAGATGACGATATCTTACCTTGGGAAAAAGAACTCGATGATATTATTGAACAGGGTGCTTTGGAACTTGATTATGAAAAACGCAAGTTGATTTATGATAAATATCAACAAATTATATATGACCAAAGACCTATAATATATTTGTATTCTCCTTTGACTATTACTGCCGTGAGAAAAAAAATAAAAAATCTTCATCCTACTGCCTTGTCAGGTACAATGCACAATTTAGAGGAACTTTATATTAAAGAATAAAACTGTTTAACTTTTTTTGAAATGATGTATAATTTTATGTACTAATTTTAGGAGATTATATGAATAACAAAGTATTTAATAATTTATCATATGGTGTTTATGTTGTATCTTGTGAATGCGGCGGTAAATATACCGGTTGCACCGTAAACAGTATTATGCAGATAACATCAAACCCTGCCGTAATTGCTTTAAGTGTTAATCATAACAATTATACAAATGAGTGTATAAGGAATGTGAAAAAGTTCGCAGTTTCAGTATTATCTGAAGTTTCAAATCCTTTATCAATTGGTACTTTTGGCTTTAGAAGCGGCAGAGATTGTAATAAATTTGAGATTATCCCGTATGAATTATATAATAATTTGCCGGTTATTAAAGATGCATGTGCATATATGATTGCTGAAGTTTCGGATGAATATGAAACATCTACTCATACTGTTTTTATAGCACATGTTATAGATGGTGATGTCTTGAATGATTCAAAACCAATGACTTATTCTTTCTATCATAATGTTATAAAAGGGAAAACACCTAAACTCGCTCCCACATTTATTAATGACTAAATTTTGATTGGTTTCTTTCTTTATATTTCTTAACAATAAATTTCAATTTATCAATTTTGATACTTGAGCTGTTTTATAGATTTACAAGGTAGGTTAAAAAATATAAGAAAGGAATTTAATTATGACAACGATTGGTAAAACAATAGCTCCGGTAGCAGCAGGAACAATGGTGGCAGGAGTCCCCGGAGGTGTTGTGATAGCTACTGCAAAAGCAGCAAATAAAACTATAGGTGCACCCGGTTCATTAGCACATGTATTAACAAATGATAAGCTCGACAAAAAAGGTAGCGTTCTTGCTGAGCAAACAAAAGAAGGCGTAAAAGATACATTAAAATTAGGCGGTATAGTAGCAGGTACAGGAGCTGCAGCTGCAGCAGCTGTTGCTAAATTACCTAAAGCAAATGCATTATTTAATGGTTTAAAAGATAAAGTTTCAAATTTATTAGGCAAATTTAGTTATGGTAATCAATCAATAAAAGATTTAATTAAAAATACAAAAATATTCCAAAAATTTAACACATTACCGAATCCGGCAAAGGCTGCAATTGCAGTAGGTGCAGCAGCTCTTGCATTGGTAGGTCCGTTAATTTCTTTGGTTTCATCCGCAAAAGCAGGATACATTGAAGGTCAACACGAAGTTAAATAAGTTTAACTTATATAATAAAAAGACCTCTCAATTTGAGAGGTCTTTTTTTATGCATTTAATTTTATGTATTGCGCATTTTGTATGCCGTCAATATTATTGATTTTTTCCATGGCTTCATTTGTAACGTCTTTATCAATAGTCAGAAGCATTATGGATACATTATCTTTTTGATTCGATTTTTGAGCAACCTGCATACGGTTAATATTTATATTGTATTCACCTATAACTGCGGCAACTTTTGCAACCATACCGGGTTTATTTTCGTGAGGAATTAAAAGCATATGTTTTTCAGCTTCAATACTCATATTATAGTCATTTATCCTTACTATTCTCGGCATATTTTTTGCTATTAATGCACCTGTAACCGTGTTTTCGCCTTTATCAGTTGATAATGTTACAGATATTGAACCTATAAATGTACAATCGGTTTGAGATTTTGATGTTGTTGTATTAATGCCTCTTTTCTTCGCAATTAAAGGTGCATTAACGAAATTGACACCTTCTACTGAAGAAGAAAATATTCCTTTTTGTATTGCAACTTCTAAAGGAGCTATGTTTAATTCAGCCAAATTACCGTTAACTGAAATATTTATGCTCTTTAAATTATCACTTGAAAGTTGTTTAACAAGTTCTCCTAAATTTTCAGAAAGCTGCATATATTCTTTAACCGGCTCTAATACATCTGATTTTAATGCCGGAATATTTATTGCCGCTTTTGCACTTCCGCCTGATAATACTTCTTTAATTTGTTCAGCAACGTCAATGGCTACGTTAAATTGAGCTTCTGTCGTACTTGCACCCAAGTGAGGTGTCATTACTATGTTCTTTTCACAACCATATAATGGTGATGCTGTTATGTCAGGTTCGGTTTCATAAACGTCAATTGCCGCTGACGCAACCTGACCTGATTCAAGAGCTTCTCTTAAAGCTGCTTCATCAATAATTCCGCCTCTTGCGCAGTTTATTATTCTTACTCCTTTTTTCATTCTGTTTAATGTGTTTTTATTTATTAAAGAAGTGGTTTCTTTTGTTTTTGGAGTATGTATTGTTATATAATCACACTGTGACCAAAATTCATCAAGGCTTGAAGTATATTTTGCACCTATTTTTTCCACGGATTCTTTTGTGGTATACGGGTCGGATACAACAACCTTCATACCTAATGATAGTGCAACATTTGCAACGTGCTGTCCGATTTTTCCAAAGCCTATAATACCGAGTGTTTTGCCGAATACTTCAACACCCGTAAATTTTGAACGCTCCCATTTGCCTTCTTTTGTTGATGCAGCCGCAGCAGGAATATTTCTTGACATTGCGAGCATAAGTGCTAATGTATGTTCAGCCGCAGCATTTGTATTTCCGTCGGGAGAATTTACAACAATTATTCCGTTTTGTGTAGCAGCTTCAATGTCAACATTATCAACTCCCACACCGGCTCTGCCTACAATCTTTAATTTTTTTCCGGCTTCAAGTATTTTTCTTGTTACTTTTGTTTGGCTTCTTATCATTAAAGCATCATAATCTTTAATTTTTTCAGCTAATTCATCTTCGCTTAAAGTCGGTATAAATTCTACTTCAGCGGTACCTTCCAATATTTTCCCCGCTGCTTCATTAATTTTGTCAGTGATTAGTACTTTCATTGCTTCCCCTATTTGTTTAAATATTCTATAAGTGTTGCTACACCTTTACCTAATTCAAATTTGTACCCCAATTTTAATAAGGAGGCTTCAAGAGCACCTACTGCTGTTATTGCGTCTCTTTCGGATACAAAACCTAAGGTACCCATTCTGAATATTTTATCTTTTAATTCATTTTGTCCGTTTGCTACTACTATATCATAGTCATTCTTTAATACTTTACGTATATCAGGTACGCTAATGCCTTCAGGAGGAAGTATAGCAGTAATTGATGTTGATGCAATCGAATCATCTTCTACAAAAAGTTTTAGACCAAGTGCTTTTATTGCTGCTCTCAATGCATTTGCAATTTTGGTGTGACGTGCGACTATATTCTCTATTCCTTCTTCTTTTATCATTTCAAGCGCAACTTTTAATCCTGCAATTAAGCTTACGTTTGGTGTAAAGGCAGTTGAATTTTCCAATACCGATTTTCTGTTTGTTGTCCAATTAAAATAGAAATCAGGACGTTTACATTGTTTATGTATTTCCCAAGCTTTGTCGCTTGCTGCTAAAAAAGAAAGTCCCGGAGGCAGCATAAAGCCCTTTTGTGAACCGGAAAACAGAACATCTATTCCCCATTCATCCATTTTGCATTCAATTGCGCCGACACTTGTTACTCCGTCTACAATTGATATTGCTCCATGTTTCTTTATTAAAGATACTAATGTCTTTACGTCATTAGTAACACCTGTTGAGGTTTCATTATGTATAAGAGTTACAAATTTTATTTCTTTGTTAACATCTTTGTCCAATCTTTCTTTTAATATACTCGGCTCTATTGCTTTTCCTGCTTCAACTTCTATTATTTCAACATCTGCCCCTAATCCTGTCGCAATTTTTGCTAATCTTCTGCTGAAATTACCTATAACAAGTGATAAAACTTTATCTCCTTCATTGATAAGGTTTGAAAGAGCCGCATCCATAACACCTGTGCCGCTTGCCGTATATACTATTACGTCGTTTTTTGTTTGAAATACGTACTTTAAATCTTTGTATACAGATTCAAGAATTTTTGAAAACTCACTGCTTCTGTGCCCTATAGGGTGTTTTGCTATCTCTAAAAGAACCCTCTCCGGAACGGGGGTCGGTCCGGGTATCATTAAAAATGTTTTATCTTTCATATCTCTTTCTCCCTCTACTATTTTTCTATTCTCTCACAAATTATCATTCGAGTTAACTATTTGTTAATTTTGTTAAATTTATTGTATAGTTTAGAAATTTTCTTTTGTTACTTGTTTTTATATTTATAGGTAAGTATATTACAGGAGTTTTGTAATGCCAAACGGAGTTTCTTGTGCATACTTTGCGGCAAAAAACTATATGATAGGTAAAAAAGACGACAACGTCTTCAGAACCGGTGTTGCAGCTGCACAGACCGTAAGAAGCTTGGATTATGCCGCAATTGCTGCTCCTGTTGTTAATAATGCATCATTACCCGCAAAAATTATTAATACTTCAGCTAAAATAGGGAAAAAACTTCTTTATCCTTTAATTGTTGTTTCAGGTATATATAATACAGTAAAATCAAATGATAAAGTTAAAACTGCAGTTTCTCAAACCGGAGCGATTAGTTCCATGTATGCATGCGAACAGGCTGCCGAATTCTTATTGAAAGGTATAGATAAAAGACTTTCACAATCGCAAAAAATAATTAATAACAAATACCTGAAATTTGCTCTATATGGCCTTCGAGGTATTGCATATGCCTCAGCATCAATTTTCGGATATGATACAGGGGCAAAAGCATTTTCTTTATTGGTCGATAAGGTTAGAGGCGAAGAATCCGTTAGAAATAAAATTTATTCATATTACTTTGAAAATACTGATGTGGAACCTATATTTCAAGATATTGAAGAAGACATAGCATTACAACAAAAGAGATAGTATTAAAAGTAATATACCGCCTATTTGAGATGCCGTGGCAACATTCTGCATTTTCCTGTTATTTTCATATTTATAACTGTCTTGTTTAGCATTATAAGCTACCATTAGTCTTTGAAGCCTCGTTACATCAGTATCATTCGGAAAATTTCTTTTAAATAAATTTTGTTCAAGTCTTGATAACCTGTTTGCATTGTTTTCATTCATGTAAGAATTTTTAAATATTTCTTTTTCTAATGCTTCAAGTTGAAATGGCAGAGAGTTATTATTAACTGCTTCAAGTCCGCTGTTGGAATAGTAATTATCTATATCCTGACTTGTGTATGTATCATAGGTTTGATTTCTTTTCTTCTGCGGTGAGATTACGCTTGCCAATCTGTCAACCCTTGTATTAAGGTCTTCATTACTTGTTTTATTAAAAACTCTCATTTCAAGACGATTTAATCTTGAGTATATTGTCTCATTTTTATATTTTGTATTAAATATTTCTTCTTCCATTCTGTCTACCATCGGATATTCAACAGATGAATCTTCTTTTAAATTCATTGCTTCCGCATCACGATTTTTCTTTTCTTGAGCTATTGATTTATTTGTATTTTGTTCCGAATTGGGCATTGAGATTGAAGGATTTGAATATCCTATGTCGTTTTTAATATCTTCAATACGTTTATTTAACGGCCCTGTTTTTTTAGCTCCGTATAAGTGTTCTTCAAGTCTTTCCACTCTTTTTATATCCGAATCATTTACATAATCATAACCAAAAATACTGTTTTCAACAGCACTGATCGGATCCTCTGTTTTTGCCGCAAAAGCACTGTTTATAGGTGATATAAGTAATATTAAAAGTATAATTATGTATTTTTTCATTTTCTTATCTCTATATGGTGAATATATACCAAATTTTTGAAATAAATCCCATTGTCCAGTTAAATGCAAAAAATGAAGCAATTATGGGAAGAAATATAAGCATAAATGCTCGTGAAAGTGTTATGTTGTAAGCAGCTCTAAGAGAATAGGCATATAAAATTATTACCCATAAGTATATGATTAGCTCTAAATATACAGATAAAATATAGCCTAAATCTCCCATATTTTTAATTATATTTATAGGAGCATAAAATATATAAGGGACAGGAGCAAATGCTGTATAAAAGAGTATTTCGGTCAGCTTGTCACCTTTGTCAAATATTTTTGCCGTATATTCAAAGAATAATGCGGTTAAAAACCATAATATAATAGTCCATATTATATGACCGATTAAAAATAAAATAAAAAATTTGCTCGTTATAGAACCGTCAAATATTGATGCCGCAAACTTTGATATAAATGCAATCATAATTACGGTACCAAGAGCGAGTCTGACGGAAAATTTTAAATCTTTTCTTGCATAAAATGCTTTTGGTGAAAATATTGAGCTGTATATATTTTCAAAAAATTCGTCAGTTGTTATTCCCATAAATATAAAGGCTTTCTGTTTAATATCATACTTTTTGGTATAAAATCAATTAATTTTATGTTTGAGCGTGAATTATATTCCGCAAAACTTGAAAAATAGTCACTAAATGTATTCTTTTTGTTATATGTAACTAATTTTGCTTTTAATTTATTTTTATATTTTTCCTGACACATCTTTTCAATCATATCTTTAGCTGTGTCAATATCGCCGGTTTCATCTATGAATCCTTTTTGTTTTGCTTGATTTCCGGTAAATACTCTTCCGTCAGCATTCTTTTTTAAAGTTTCATATGAGAGAATTGTCTTTTTAACCGTATAATTATCTGTTCTCTCAATTCTGCCTTTTTTAATAGCATTTACAAATTGATTGTAAGAGTCATTTATAATTTCTTGAAATAATGCTCTTTCTTCAGGGGTTATTTGTCTTGTAGCTGAACCCATGTCTTTGTATTTGCCGCTTTTGATTACTACTGAATTAACACCTAATTTATTACTGAGTAATTGTTCATAATTCATAAATGAAAATATTACCCCGATGCTGCCTGTTAAAGTTCCGCTCTGGGCAATAATTCTGTCTGCCGCAGATGCAATATAATAACCTCCGCTTGCGGCAACATCATCCATTAAAGCTATTACAGGTTTTGTTTTTCTTATTTTTAATATTTGATTGTATATGTTTTGTGACATACCGACAGTTCCGCCGGGTGAATTTATTTTTATTATTATTCCTTTTATGTCATTGTCTTGTTGTGCCGCCTGAAGTGATTTTAATAATCCCGCTGCACTCGCTTCCGATGAAAATAAATTATTTTCATAAGATGATAAAATAATGCCTTCTAATTCCATTACTGCAATTTTATTTGTATTTGTAATGATTTGTCCGTTTGAAGGCTTGCTTGTTTTTTCATCTACATACGGTTTATGCTTATCTATGGATATAAAGCTAAACAGTAAGCATAAACAACATAAAACAATTGTTATTTTTGCGGCTAAAGAAGCATTCATTATATTTCCTCGATTTCTTTTATTGCATCGTCTAAAATTGATATCATTGTGTTTTTGTATTTGTTTGCTTTAGTTTTTGTTTTTGCTTCAAATCTTAAAGTAAATACAGGTTCGGTATTACTTTGTCTTATTAAAGCAAATCCGTCCGGAAAAATTATTCTCAACCCATCTAAAGTAACTATATCATTTATTTTTGTTTCAAAAATATTATTATTTTTTTCAATTTTTGACGTAACATATTTTAAAACATCTGATTTTAATTCGTTTTTGCATTTATATCTTATTTCATCCAATGTGCAAACTTTATCAAAAGGTTTTAAAAGATCTTTTAATTTAAAATCAGGATTATTTTTCTTATTTTTTGCAAGAATTTCAATAATTCTGCAGCCTGCATATATTGCATCATCAAAACCGTAATATCTGTCTTTGAAGAACATATGCCCCGACATTTCACCTGCAATTATTGCATTTGTTTCTTTCATTTTGGATTTTATGTATCCGTGTCCGGTTTTAGCCATTACCGCATATCCGCCTTCTTTTTCGATTTGGTCAAAAAGAACTTGTGAACATTTAACTTCCGAAACAATAACCGGTCTTTCGCCTCGTATGGATAAATCTTTAATAACATCATTAGCATATATGTATAAAAGTTTATCTCCTGTAAGAATATTTCCGTCTGAATCAATAACACCCAATCTGTCTGAGTCCCCGTCAAATGCGATGCCTAAATCAGCATTGGTTTCTTTTACTTTTTCTTTAATAGCGGTCAATGTTGAAAAATCACTCGGATTCGGATGATGATTGGGGAAATTGCCGTCAGGTTCCGAAAACAACTCAATAACTTCACAACCTATATCTTTATACAGTTTTGGAGCAACTACACCTGCCGTTCCGTTTGCACAATCGGTTACAATTTTTATACCTTCTCCGACTCTTCCGAATTTAGATATCATAGAATCAATATACTGTGAAACTATGTTAAAAAGACGGGATTCACCGTGCTTTGTTGATGTGGAATCAACTGACATTTGAGCTTTTGTGTATTCTTTTACCGCTTTAATTTCTTCTTCATTAAGAGAATTTTTGTTAAAAGTCATTTTTAATCCGTTGTATTCGGGGGGATTATGACTTGCAGTAACTATTAATGCACCGCTGATTTTTATGTTATCTCTTAATACTGCTTCAGGATATGTTGCGAATTCTGAGTAATAACCTATGGGAGTAGGTACAAGTTCAAAATTTACAACGTTTGCTCCCATGTGAGTTATTCCTTTTATCAACACTTTTGCCAATGATTCGGAGTGAAGCCTCGCATCCCTTGATACGCTAATCCATATATCTTTTGGTTTTAAACCGGTTTTATCCTGAATATAGTTAACAAATCCTTTTCCGGTGTAATAGAAAAGTTCTTCGGTTATATCTTGTCCGTATATGCCTCTTATGTCATTTTTTCCGAAAGCTTCGTAACTAATTGTTTTTGTCATATTTGATATATCCTTGTTACAAAATTAAAAAAATATTATACTCATAATTATATATAATATAAATTTAAAAGCAAAGATGAATAATACTAATTTTAATAAAAAGAAAATATGTGATAATTCAAAGTTGTGGATGTGGTTTGTTTTACCGTCTTTTATCGGGTGTGTATTCTTTATATTTATTCCTTCGATAGCTTCATTTTTATTGAGCTTTACTAATTGGAATTTATTAAACTCAATAAATTTCTGCGCTTTTGACAATTATTTGGAATTATTCAATGAAAGAGAGTTTTGGCAGATATTTTTTAATACTGTATATTATGCTGTCTGTGTTACATTGTTTGCTACGATAATTCCGCTTGTTTTATCTGATTTATTATATAAAAAAATAAAAGGAAGTGAATTTTTTAAAACGGTTTATTTTATACCTTTTATAACTCCTATGATAGTTGTAGCAATGATATGGCAATGGATTTTTGACCCAAATATAGGGCTTGTTAATATTATATTAAAATCAAACATACATTGGCTTTATGATACAAGTTATGCAATGCCCGTTTTAATTTTTATATCTGTGTGGAAGTTAGTTGGTTATAACATTATAATTTTTTTGTCCGGATATTCAGGTATAAATTCACAAATATATGAGGCTGCCAAAATTGACGGAGCGGGATATGTTAAAACATTTTTTAATATAACGCTGCCAATGTTAAGTCCTACAATATTTTTTGTGCTTTTGGTCACAACAATCAGCTCTTTTCAAGTGTTCGACCTTATATATTTAATGACACAAGGCGGCCCTGAAAATACAACTAATATATTGGTTTATTGGCTTTATAAAAATGCATTTGAATTCTTTAATATAGGAAAAGCTTCAGCCATAGCATATATTCTTTTTATAATTATCTTTATATTAGCTCTGATTCAATGGAAATTGAGAACAAAGTGGGTTATAACAGAAAAAGATTAAGCAAAAACGGTTAAAACTTTTTTATCTTTTGCATTACTTAAATTTGGTTGATTGTTGTATAAAGCGTTTATTTCACTTTTAATTTCATCAGCTTTTTTTGTTACTTCAGGATTGAACAATTTATTAAAAACATCTGAAATTTTTGCATGAAACGGTTTGTTAACAACGTGATGTTGATATTCAGGATAAGGAACCGCAGTGTGTTTAAATGCAGGTTTTAAGTTATAATAATTATATGTATTTATTGAATTAACTCTCATGATATATTTCCTTTGTTAAAGTGTTCAAGTTACACTTTATTTTATATATTTATTATGAATTAGAAAAAATATTTTGTCAATAGCTTTTATTAAAAATTGTTAAGAAGGTTAAAAATCAATAGTAGTTTGATTTTTTAATTAAGTGTATTATAAGCACTTAATCTTAAAAAAAAATATTACCCTAATGCATTATTTTTTTTTAGCCCGGTTGGTCAATTGAATATAAAGTAATTATTTTGTTATATATAATTATCTTTTTCATACTTCCAACTATTCTTAATTCCAGACAGTAGGGCTTAAAACGCCCTCTTTTTTTGCGAAATTTCCGTAAAACGAAGTGAGCGAAGCGAACAAGTTTGAATAAGTGTGGGCAAGCTTAACGGCAATCGACAGCGGAGTGAAGCACTTGCCCGAGAGTAAGGAAATTTCAAGAAGCGATTTTGAGTAGGCTGAAAGCCGAATAACAAAAGAGCCGATGTGATGTCAACGAAATGAAGGAACAAAAGTCTATAGTTTTGCTCATTTAAACTTAATTATACTTGTTTTGAACTTTTACCAAATCACCGCAGTCACAGTAATATAAAAAAGCATCCACCGACTTAATTAAAGTATTACTTAGCACTTCCTGTTCTTCTTTAGAAAAGTTTTGGAGGACATAATCTTCAGATTTCATATAAGGAGGTTGAGGTCCTATTCCTATTTTAAGCCTGTTAAAATCTTGTGTTTGAGCATACCTAATAATTGATTTAATTCCGTTATGTCCTCCGTCCGAGCCTTTTGACTTTATTCTTATTATTCCTAAATCAAGGGAAATATCATCATAAACCACAAATAAGTCTTTTATATCAATTTTATAGTAGCTTTTTAAAGCAAAAAGAGCTTCACCCGACAGATTCATATAAGTCAATGGTTTTACAATCCATATTGCTTCATTATTGTATGTTGTTTTAGCTATTGCCGATTTAAATTTATTTTCAATTGAAAAGTCAGCGCTAAGTTTATTTGCCAAATTATCCGCAAACATAAATCCGGCATTATGCCTTGTTTTAGAGTATTTTTCGCCTATATTTCCCAAACACAATAATAATTTCATTCATGCCTCTCCTATATAAAAAATTATCCCACATTTTTATTCTGTTTACTAATTAAAAACTTATTAATATGAATAATTATTATAAAAAACAGGAGATTTGATATGGCAACACAAAAAAATTCGATAATTAAAATGAAAAGCAGCGAAATGCTTTATAATTTTTTAGAAAAAAATAATCTTCATAAAAAAGATTTTGCGCAGATGATAGGAGTTACACTGTCATATGTATACAATCTTATAGATGAAACCATTCCGTTTTCTACTCGCAGTACGACATTAGAGAGAATAGCCGCAGTTATGGATATTTCTCCGGAGGATTTCAGCGAATATAAGATTCCGCAAGATCCGATTGTTATTGATGAAACAACTGAATTTATCAGAGAAAAACAAAAAGAAAAGAAATTAACTACCGTTCAATTTTTAAAATCTTTTCCAAGGAAGCAACGGCTTGAAATTGTTGACATTCTTAGAGGAGCAAGACCTTTACCGCTTGATTGGAGTGCTGTTAGTGTAATTGCTAATGTACTTGATGTATCTAAAGAAGAAATGTATGAATATTGGGAAATGCGTTTTAAGCAGTTAATGCAAAATTCAGGTTTTAACATTGAAAATAATGAAGGTTTAGCTAATGCTATATTTTCGTGTGCAAGGGATTATGTATATAAAAACAGTTAAACTTTAACTTTAGTTACTATAACTTCTATATCTTTAGGTGTTTTATAAGTATCTTTATTATAAATAATTTTAATAAGTTGATAAGAGTGAGGTATATCTTTGAATGCAGGAGCAGAGATGTGCCTTACTCCGTTTGTATCTTCCTGAATAGCATCTTGATGGTAGTGTCCGGAAGAAATTACAATAACATTTGAATGTTTTTTCAGTAATTCTTCGTATTTTTCGGTATTAAGCATTGATAACTTGTATTCTATTCTTGGGGGTAATACCGGACTATGGTGGAAAATAATGAATAATCTTTTAGGATATTTATTTAATAAATCTTCTAACCATTGAATTTGTTCATCAGGTATTTGACCGTGTGTTGATTTTGCAAAATCAGAAGTATCATCAAGCACAACGCAAATAATATCATGATTGGGCTTAAAATAGTAATATTTTGATTTTTCATCCTGATTTCTGTTAAAAGCGGAAACTATGTCAAGATAAATTTCTTTTTCAATTCCGTTTAATCTGTGTGCATCGGTATTCCCGAGTACTATATAATATGGCGGATTTATACCGTGTATAGCTCTCATAAATCCAATAGTATCTTCTTCACTTGAGTTATCCACGTTATCGCCTAAAAATACTACAAAATCGGGATTTTTTTTCTTGATAGACATTGATAAAAAGTATAAATATTTGTCCATTATTTCGTTATCAAGAGTATAATGAACGTCACTTATTTGCGCAAACTCAATCATATCTGCAAAAGAAATATTTTGCATAAACGGTAATATAAAAAAAACGAATAATATATTGAGTATTTTTTTATGCATTTTCGTGTCTTTTCTGTATCTCACTCTGAATATATAATGCTTGATTTAAATCTTTTTCATTAATAATTTTCATCGCAATTAAGATTTCACCAATAGGCATTTTTTTAAATCTTTGAATATCTAAAACCATGGACAAATGGTAGAGATTAATTTTACCTGATTCCATTAAAATCTCACCAAGACGCATGTATGAAGAGTTTTTCCAATCATCATAGTTGTATAGATTTTTCATACAATAATTATATAAAAAAGTTTATAAATTATCAATTATTATGCAATTAAATCAAGATTTTGACAAAGTGTGTCGCTTTTGCAAACCGGACTTTTGTGATCATATTGTGATAATTGTCCAATTGATACATTCCAACCGCTAAGTTTATCTGTATTATCAACTTTTTGACTCGGTTGAACTCTATATATTCCGCTTTCTGTTCCTTTTGCAGGATTTACAAAAGGATTAAAGTTTATATTATTATTTCCGTTTTTATATTCACTGTTTGTTTCAGGCTGAACATATTCACTTCTTCTTGTATTTAGAAATGAATTGTTTCGTATATTTGAATTAAAAGGATTAATTGCGCCTATTGCCATAGTATACTCCTGCCTAATTAAATATATAAAGTATTTTTTATTTTATAAATTGCTATAAAATTGAAAAAATTTACAAATGTTACAATAAAATTTAATTAGATTTCTCTTTATACTTGAAATAAAAAATTTATATGATTAAATTAAAATGTAAGCGTCTGTAGCTCAGCTGGATAGAGCAACTGCCTTCTAAGCAGTGGGTCGCGCGTTCGAATCGCGCCAGGCGTATTTTTTGTGTTTTCAGATATATTTATATTTCAATTTTTTTAACAGTGTTAATTTTTTATGGCATATCTTAAACCAAAATTAATCCCTATACCGTTTCTGCCTCCGTTTGTTATATATGTTTGATAAAACCCCGTAAAATTATCATCCCATAATTTCCTTAAGCCTATACCATAGAGAATGTAAGGTTTTATACTTAATGCCGGAAGAGATATATCATTTGCTTTAAATTCTGCTTTATCTATCAGATTCCAAACCATATATGTGTTTATGAATGGTTGCCAGCCGTTTTCATAATTTCCTGCCAATTGTATTCCGGGCGATATTTGTATCGCATTTAGCGGACGGGTATTTATATTTATTCCTGCTGCATTTTTATAATTAAAAGTATTTACGAGTGTATATGACATTAAATAATTAGGTTGAATTATAAACTTACCTTCCTTAAACTCAAAATTGTACCCGCTTTTAAGTGCAGCACCCGTCATTAACATTGTAAAATTTTCCTTGCC
>CANQNX010000009.1 GCA_947625345.1 Candidatus Gastranaerophilales bacterium | reverse complement strand
TATTAGTAATTTTTGGTCCTGTCGGAATTGGTGATTATATGATGTATCGCCAGTATTTCAAATATATTAAGACTGCTCCAAAGTTTAAAGATGCCTCTTTAATATATATAAGTCGGGACATATATAAAGACTTTGTTTACACTTATGATTCCGAATATTTTGATATTATACTTGATTATAATATTGAAAAATTAAAATCTGCTTTATACCGAAATTTTTTAGCACGCACTATTAATTCATATAAACCTGATGTATTTTTTTCATTGACACCAAATAGTGATATTGACTTTAGATTTGTACCTTTTTACAAAAAAATAAAAATAAAAGAAAAATGTATAGGAATAATACATTTTCCCAATATTGATACAGTAGAAAGTAAAATATTTAATAATAAATATTATTTTGATTACACAAAAAATCAAGCATTTGAATCTGAAAGAGTCAGAAAAGAATTTGAACAATTTTTAGGAATAAATATTACGTTAGAACATTCAAAATTAGATGTTCCATTGAAAACAAATAAAAGACATATTGCACTTTCTTGTTTGGCAAGCTCTCATGACCGACAAATTTTAACAAATAAGTGGGTAGAAATAATAAATTATATTACAAGTAATACTGATAAAAATACAGAATTACTTTTCCTTGGCTCAAAAGCTGAAAAACGTAAGTTAAATACATTATTAAGCAAAGTGGATGAACCTGAAAGATGTGTTAATATATCAGGATTGAGTATATCATTAATACCTCTAATTTTAAAATTCTGTGATTTTTTAATTAGCGTAGAATCCGGCAATGTGCACATTGCGCATGAAGCAGGTTGTAAAACAATATGTTTATCAGGCTCTAAGGCATACGGAAGATTTCACCCATACAATGATAATATTATTAAATATATTTATCCCGAAAAGTTTATAGAATATATTAATAATATTGACAAATATACATCTCCCCTACCTGAGTCTGCATTCAATGTTAATGACATTAATATTGATGAAGTAAAAGAAGAAATAAATAAGTTAATTAATAAATAAGTTACATGGATAATTTTTTTAAATAGGTTTTAATTTGCTCAACTTGCTTGGGTTTCAGGTACTTAAATTGCCCTTTTTTGAGTCCTGATAAATCAACGGGCCCCATGCTTATACGTTTTAATGATATAACACTGTGTCCTAAAATATCTAACATTTTTCTGATTTGTCTGTTTAATCCTTGGTATAAAGTTATATTTAGAACGGTATTTTTTCCTTCAAATTCAATTATTTGTGCATATGCATATGCAATTTGTCCTTTTTCTATTTCAATACCTTTTTGCATTAATTCAAGCTCATTAAGATTTAATTTACCTTGAGCACAAACTCTATATACTTTAGGAACTTTAACTGACGGATGAGAAAGAGATTGAATAAAATCTCCGTCATTTGTAAGAATCAAAAGCCCTGTAGAGTCTTTATCAAGTCTTCCTACGGGTTTTAAATTTTGTACTTCTTCAGGCAGTATATCATAAATGGTTTTTCTGCCGTTTTCATCTTCCATTGTAGTAATATAACCTGCAGGTTTGTAATATCTTATGTAGGTTAATTTTTGAGGTTCAATCACACTATCATTAATCATAACCTTAGATTTTGGATTGATAAGAAATCCTAATTCTTTTATAACTTCACCGTTAACTTTAACTTTTCCTTCGGTGATATACTCATCTGCCTTACGTCTTGAGCAAAAACCTGTTGAAGCTATATATTTGTTTAATCTGACTTTTTCATTTTTCATTTCTTTATGATACAAATTATAAAATTAAATATCAAGGGTTAATCAATCAGTGTAAAATCGGAATCCAATTCTTTTTTAATTTCTGAAATAAATTTTTCAATTGGAATATTTAGAGCTTCTGCTATTCTCCAAACAGTAGACAATTGAGGGTCTTTTTTACCTTTTTCAAGATCTGCCCACAAGGATTTAGTCATCATTATTTCGGCGGAAATACCGCTTATTGATTTATTTTGACTAAGTCTTAATCTTTTAACCGCTTTTGATACGGCATTTCTTAATTTTTGTTTTTGTATTTCAAAATCTTCTTGCATTTTAATATTTTAAGTTCTAAAATGAGAACATTCGTTCTCGTATTTGTACGGTCTTGATATTTATTAAACTTATTTGTAAAATTAAAAAAAGTTCCCACGTTGGTATTTAACCAAACAAATTAAGGAAAAAAATATGGAAAATTATGAAGAAGATGAATTAACGCTTCTAAGAACTGATGTTATGTTATCTTTAAGTAAATTAGATACGGTAGTTAAGATTTTAGATGCAATAATCTATAAAGATATAGAGTCAAATAAAGCTGATTTAGAAAATATATATGATATTGTAAGAAGTCAGTTAGATGATTTAAAAATGAAGTTTGAAAAATTGGAAGAGAAACTTGATAGTTAGAAGAAATGCTTAACGAACTGAAACAATTTTGTAACAGTAAGGTTTTTAGGTGAGTATTTATAGTAAAATCTAATTGTTATGTTTGATAACTTATCTGAAAAATTACATGAAATAATAAAAAAGACATCGGGTAATAGTTCATTAACCGAAGAAAATATGGCTGAGGCGCTCAGAGAAATTAGACGCGCACTTTTAGATGCGGATGTAAGTTTAAAAGTAGTTAAAATTTTTATGACATCCGTAAAAGAAAAGGCAATGGGAGAGGAAGTATTAAAAGGGGTTAATCCTTCGCAGCAGCTTGTTAAAATAGTACATGATGAGTTAGTAAATATATTGGGGAATGAAAATTCGCCGTTAAATTTAGATGCTCACCCTTCGATTATAATGATGCTGGGGTTGCAAGGTTCAGGTAAAACAACGTCAGCCGCCAAGTTAGCTATGAAGCTTAAAAAAGAGGGAAAAAATCCTTTGTTGGTAGCTGCGGATGTATATAGACCAGCTGCGATAACACAGTTAAAAACTTTGGGTGAACAAATTCAAACTCCGGTTTTTAGTCTTGAAAATTGTAATAATGTACAAAAAATAGTATCAGATTCTATAGAATATGCAAAAACTAACGGAAATAATGTTATCATAATAGACACTGCCGGTCGTCTTGAAATAGATGATAATATGATGGCGGAATTAATATTGATTGATAGGGCTTTTAAACCTCAGGAAAAGCTTTTGGTCATTGATTCCATGGTAGGACAGCACGCAGTAGGTGTTGCTGAAAACTTTAATGCACAACTTGATATTACAGGTGTCATTTTAACAAAATTGGATGGTGATTCAAGAGGCGGAGCTGCATTAAGTGTTGTTTATTCCGTAAATAAACCTGTTAAATTAACAAGTATGGGTGAAAAATTAGAGGCTTTGTCTGATTTTCATCCTTCAAGAATTGCAGACAGAATCTTAGGAATGGGTGATATCGTTTCTCTTGTTGAAAAAGCGCAAGAGGTTTTTGATGAGGAAAAGGCAAAAGAGTTCCAAAAGAAAATGGAAAAAGCCGAGTTTTCATATAATGATTTTTTAAATATGCAAAAACAAATGAAAATGTTTGGTTCTATTGATAATATTTTAGGAATGCTTCCGATTCCGGGGTTAAACAAAGATGCAAAAGAAACTATTGCATCTGAGGGCGAAAAACAATTAAAAAGAATAGAATCTTTTATATCAAGCATGACACCAAAAGAAAGAGCAAATCCTTCAATTATAAATACTTCAAGAAAACGCAGAATATCTTTAGGCAGCGGAATTCCATTACACGAAGTCAATCAGATAATTTCTCAATTTGACCAAATGAGAAAAATGATGAAAGGATTTTCTGATATAAAACAGAAAGTAAAAAAAGGTAAAATTAAAATACCTAAGAATTTAGGTTCAAGATTTCCCTTTTAAAAAGAGGCAGGAGAGAAGAGTATGTTAACAAAAGCAATGATAATGGCTGCAGGTGTCGGTTCAAGACTTGAACATTTATCTAAAGTTTTGCCCAAACCTCTTGTGCCTGTTGCTAATGTTCCTGCTATGGATATTTTAATAAATCATCTGTATTTAATGGGAATTAAAGAAATTATTGCAAATACTTTTTACAAAAGTGAAGAAATAAAAAATCATTATGAAAGAAGCAAATTTCCCGTAAATTTAAACTTTTTAAAGGAAAAAGAACTTTCCGGAACGGCAGGCGGAGTTAAAAAATGTCAATTCTTTTTTGATAAAGATAATGATTTTTTGGTTATGTCAGGTGACGGTTTAACTGATGTTAATGTAAAAGAAGCTTATGAATCACACAAGAAATCAGGTTCAATTATAACTATAGTTACAAAAAAAGTTTCATTACAGGACGTTTGTAAATACGGTATTATTGTTACCGATGAAAACGGTTATGTTGAAAGCTTTCAGGAAAAACCCGAGATGAAGAATGCTAAATCTAATTTGGCTAATACGGGTATTTATATATTTAATTATAAAATTTTTGATTATATTCCTGAAAATACTTTTTATGATTTTGCTAAAAATGTCTTTCCTTACATAATTTCAAACGGAATAAAAATCAATACATATGAACATGAAGGATATTGGTCTGATATAGGTTCGATTGAGCAGTATATTAGATCTAACCAAGATGCCCTTGAGGGTAAAATTAAATGTTTTAGTCCGTTTTCGGTAAAAACCGTAAACGGAAAAGCTGTAATAGGTCAAAATACTATATTGGAAAAAACCACTTCATTAACCGGTAATTGTGTAATAGGTAATAATTGTAAAATAGGAAAAAATGTAACAATCACTGATTCTATTTTATGGGATAATATAATAATTAAAGACGGTATAACCTTAAAAAATTCAGTTATAGTATCAAACGAAATGATTAATAATTCTGTTTATAATAATATAATTGAAAAAGAGAATACATCAGATAAAGAAAAAATAACGGTATAGAAAAGAGGGAAAAATGATAATAATAATGGAGCCTCAAGCGACACAAAACCAAATTGAAACAGTCGTAAAAGCGCTGCATAATAAAGGATTTAAAACAGTACTCAATCATGGGGATGTAATGACCGTAATTGCCGCAATCGGTGATAAAAGATTAATAGAACCTCATGCATTTCAATCTTATGACGGGGTTAGAAGCGTAAAACTTATACAAGAACCTTACAAACTTGCTTCAAGAGAAGGTAAGCAGGAAGATACCGTTATAGAATTTTCAAACGGAGTTCGAATAGGAGGCAATGAAAAACCCGTATTAATGGTAGGTCCGTGTTGTGTTGAAAAAGATTTAGACGGATTATTGAGGGTTGCGGATGCCGCAAAAGAAATGGGATGTCATTTTTTAAGAGGCGGTGCTTTTAAACCGAGAACTTCTCCTTATGACTTCCAAGGACTTGAAGAAAAAGCACTTGAATACCTTGCTATAGCGAGAGAAAAAACGGGTTTACTCGTTGTTACGGAATTAATGGATACTCTTGATTTGGATTTAGTTTGCAGTTATGCGGATGTTATTCAAATCGGTGCAAGAAATATGCAAAATTTTAAACTTTTAAAAGCAGTGGGTAAATGTGATAAACCCGTAATATTAAAAAGAGGACCTGCTGCAACAATAAGAGAATTTTTACTTGCTGCAGAGCATATAATGTATAACGGCAATGATAAAGTTATTTTATGCGAAAGAGGTATAAAAGGTGTAGATAACACCGCAACAAGAAATACTCTTGATATAACTGCAATACCCGTAATAAAGAAATATTCTCATCTGCCTGTTATAGTTGACCCGAGCCACGGAACGGGAAGAAGATATTTAATTGAACCTATGGCAAAAGCAGGATTAATAGTAGGTGCACACGGAGTTATGATGGAAGTACATCACGATCCTGAAAATGCTTCATCAGACGGGGCACAAAGTTTAAGTATCCCTATGTTTAAAGATGTCGCAAAACGCCTGAATAAACTTATAGGCAGGATAGATTACGAT
Organism: Candidatus Gastranaerophilales bacterium; assembly: GCA_947625345.1. Classification (GTDB taxonomy): domain Bacteria; phylum Cyanobacteriota; class Vampirovibrionia; order Gastranaerophilales; family Gastranaerophilaceae; genus Avigastranaerophilus. The sequence continues at coordinate 28,294 of CANQNX010000009.1, read as the reverse complement.
AATAAGCATTGTATGAGTATGGTGTAAAAATTGTATAAATTTGATTTTGAACCTGATGAATTTCAAAAAGAAGCTTTTGATTATATAGATAAATCAAAGAGTATAGTTGTTTGTGCACCGACCGGTGCGGGTAAAACTTGTATAGCTGAACACGCTATACATAGAGCATTAGAGGAAAATACAAGGCTTTTTTATACAACCCCTTTAAAGGCACTTTCAAATCAGAAATTTTATGATTTCGGTAAAAAGTACGGGGAAGGTAATGTAGGACTGTTGACCGGAGATACTTCAATTAATCGGGATGCACCTATAGTTGTCATGACAACGGAAGTATTCAGAAATATGCTTTATAATACCAATTTCGGTAATACAAAGGATACGATGAAGGACGTTAAATATGTTGTTCTTGATGAAGTTCATTATATGAATGATGAACAAAGAGGCACGGTTTGGGAGGAAAGTATTATATATTGTCCTTCTAACGTGCAGATAATAGCACTTAGCGCCACAATTGCCAATTCTTCACAGCTTTGTGATTGGATAAATACCGTTCATTCCGGTACCGAACTTGTTTATACCGATTTTAGACCCGTTCCTTTGAGATATTTTTATTTTGACTCGTCAAAACCGTTTGAAATATTACCTCTTTTAACTCCCGAGGGAAGATTAAATAAAAAAATCAGACCTGAGAAAAAAGTTAATATGTATTCCCGTCAGGCTAAAAAAAGAAATAATGTCAAAGATGTCATAAATGTTTTGCATAAAAAAGATATGCTTCCTGCAATATTTTTTACTTTTTCCCGTAAAAAATGTGATGAAAATATGGAAAAATGTTCACAAATAAATCTTATTACTCCGGATGAAGCAAAACAAATAAGAACGGAAGTAAACGAATTTTTAAAAGAGTATAATTATCTTGAAAATAATAAAAATCTTGAATATTTGTATAACGGCGTAGCTTCTCACCACGCAGGTTTATTGCCGGCATGGAAATTGCTTGTCGAAAGATTATTTCAAAAAGGATTAATAAAAGTTGTATTTGCAACGGAAACTTTAGCTGCAGGTATCAATATGCCGGCAAGAACAACAGTTATATCAGCCATAAGTAAAAGAACTGACTCAGGGCATCGAATGCTCAGCGCAAATGAATTTCTTCAAATGTCGGGAAGAGCAGGCAGAAGGGGTATGGATAAGATAGGCTATGTTGTCGTAATGGGAACTCAGTTTCAATCTCCCGAGGAAGTGGCAGAACTTGTAAAAAGTTCTTCTAATCCCTTAGAAAGCAGATTTTCCCCGAGTTATTCCATGGTGCTTAATTTGCTGCAAAATTTGGAGCTTGAACAGGCAAAAGAATTAATTCTAAAAAGTTTTGGATATTTTTCTTCCAACGACAGACTCAAGCCCGTAATTATTCAACAGATAAATTGTGAACAAACTCTTGCTAAATTGCGCAGTGAAAAATGCCCGTTCGGACTGACTAATGATGATTTCATTGAGTTTAACAAATTAAAAGATAAGTTTATTGTGTATAGAAAATTGACAAAAACACTCCAAAAACAGGCAAAACAAAAAGGGAATAAGGAAGCACCCGAGGTCGTTGAATATACCAATAAAACAAGAGAAATTAGAGAAAATATGGAAAAATATAAGTGCGAAATCTGCCGCAGTTATAAAAAACATATTAAAAATATTGAAATTATAAACAGATATGAAAAAAAATATAAAGAAATTACAAAAAATATAGAAAAACAAAAAGATATATATTGGGAAAAATTTATAGCTCATAAAGAAATCTTAGAAAAAATGGGGTATATTAAAAACGCATCTCCGACTGAAACAGGAGTAATTTGTTCAATGATTAGGGCGGAAAATGAGCTTTTTCTTTCCGAAATCATTTTAAAAGGCGTGTTGGATAACTTATTACCTTATGAATTGGCATCCGTTATTTGTGCATTGGTTACGGAAGATTTAAGAGGGGATGTTTATCCTAATCAGCCAATAAGTATAAACTCAAGAAAAGCTTTAAATAAGATAAAAGAAATAAGAAAAAATATTGCAATACTTCAACGTGATTATGATATTAATACTGAAATGTATATAAATTCATATTATTCACCCTTAATTGAACAGTGGGTACAAGATACTCCGTGGGAGGATATAGCAAAACAAATTGATTCCTCCGAAGGTGACATAGTTAGAGTATTCAAAAGAACAGTTGATGTTTTAAGGCAAATTACAATACTGCCTTGTGTATCTGAAGAATTAAAACAAAATGCAAAAGATGCAATAAATGCTATTTTAAAAGAACCTGTTGATTCGGATTAATTATAATATAGCTTTAATTCCTTGAAGGTTATATATCAAACTTTCAAGTGCATCTTTATTTCCGTTTTTTATTTCAAGAAATTTCATCACCATTTCTCTGCTCGCATCGGAATCAAGAATTTCAATTATTCCCATTACTTCATCTTTAGATAAATGAAGTCTTTCCTGAAGTTTCGCAATATAATTTAAATCCAAACTTTCTTTTTCGGATATGAACATATTACCTTTTCCTGTAAGCAGCCAATTAACGTTTACATATAATATTTCAATTAATTGATTTAAAAATTTAGATCCCGGAGGGACTTCATCACGTTCATAACTTCCTATAGTTCTTACAGGAATATTTAATTTATTTGCCATTTCTGCTGATGTCAAATGCAAAGCAGCTTTTAATTCTTTTATTCTTTTCCCAATACTCATAATAGTTTCGCTTAATTTTTGTTACATTATTATGTAATAAATATTGATATTTTTTACATGATATAGTAAGATAAAACCAATAAATGTAATATAATGTAATAATAACCAATAATATTATACTACATATTACATATTATTGCATTAATTTTAGTGATATATAAGCTAATAAGTTACAATTCTACAAGGAGTCGGAAAGTATGGTAAACAATGAACCGGGGATTACACTGCCTCAGAAGAAAGTGTATTTAAAAAAATGCCCTGATTTTAAAATGTTTAGGATAATTAAAGATATAATAGAGGATTTATTTGTTTCTGAAAACGTAAAAATATACATTATTAAGGATGTTTTGATAAAAATATACAAAGATTATGAAATAACAACTGGAATCAAAGATATACCTTATTTTGAAAAAGCCGAATTAAGAATATGTAAAATTGTCATAGATAATAAAGTAGATTATTACTACAGAAAATTAAAAAGATTTGAAAATAATAAATTTTGATTTATGGAAAATAGTGAAAAAGAAATAATAAAAAAGCTGTTTAAGTTAAAAAAGTATAAAGAGATAGCTAATGCCGAATCCTACATTATAAAATTAGAAAGAAATGGAAGTAAGATTATATTAGACAGGTTATTCACAAAAGAAACTGTTTTAATAACAGTTTCTGCTTTATATTGGTCAATAAATGATTATAAAAATTATAAGAAAATAAAAGCTTCAATATTATTAAAGCTGCCTTTAAACATTGATAACAGAGAAATAATAAAAATTTTAAGAGATAAAATATACGAGGAGGTTATAAAAAAGGCAATTATGATGTTATAATCAAGATATGGGAAAAAAAATAATAACAACTAATAAAAAAGCTTTTCATGAGTATCATATTTTTGATAAATATGAAGCGGGAATGGTACTTACCGGAACAGAAATAAAATCCGTGAGAAAATGTGCCGTTAATCTAAAAGACAGTTTTGTCAGGATAGAGGAGGGTGAAGTTTTCTTATATAATTGTCATATAAGTTTATATGAGCAGGGTAACAGGTATAATCATGAAGAAAAAAGAGTGAGAAAACTGTTATTAAATAAAAAAGAAATAGAAAAATTAATAGGGAAGATAAAAAAAGACGGTTATTCAATAGTTCCGTTGGAAATGTATCTTGAAAACGGCTGGGCTAAGGTGCAGATAGCTTTGTCAAAGGGTAAAAAATTATATGATAAGAGAGAAGATTTAGCTAAAAAAGCTCAAGTTCGAGATGTTGAGCGTTCCGTTAAGTTAAAGTAGGCATTAAAATTTATTCGCAAAGGAAACATTTTACTTTATGATTAGGGTTAACTTCATAAAATTGGGGTGATTCTGATTTGCATTTATCCATGACATAAGGGCATCTTGTATGAAATTTACATCCCTTAGGCGGATTTTGAACTGAGGGTAGTTCTCCTTGAAGTATTATTTTCTTTTTACCTTCATCAGATATTGTGGGGACAGCATTTAAAAGTGCTTCGCTGTATGGGTGTTTATGATTTTTGAAAAATTCGTCTTTTGTTGCAATTTCAACAATTTCACCTAAATACATAACCGCAATTCTGTCAGAAATATATTTAATAATACTGAGGTCGTGAGATATAAAGAGCATGGTTAAGTTTAAATTTTCTTTTAATTTAAGTAAAAGGTTAATAATTTGAGCCTGAATACTTACATCCAATGCACTTACGGGTTCATCGGCAACAATAAATTCAGGTGAAAGAATAATAGCTCTTGCTATTGCTATTCTTTGTCTTTGACCGCCTGAAAATTCGTGAGGATATCTTTCCAAGACTTCTTCATCCATTCCTGTGAGAGATATTATTTGCCTGATTTTTTTATTAATTTCATTTTTATCTTTATATCCGTGTATAATGAAGGGTTCTTTTAAAATGTCATATACTTTCATTTTAGGGTCAAGACTCATAAACGGATTTTGGAAGATTAACTGAGCTGATTTTCTGAATTCTTTTAATTCTTTTTTTGATTTATTTAATAAATTTTCATTTTTAAATATTATTTCACCCGATGTCGGAGTTAATAGTCTTAATATACAGTTTCCTAATGTTGACTTTCCGCTTCCTGATTCACCTACCAATCCTAATATTTCATTTTCTTGTATTGTCAGATTAACACCGTTGAGAGCATATACATATCCTTTAATATTTCCTAAAAAGCCGTCAACTATAGGAAAGTGCATATTTAAATTTTTTATTTCAAAAAGATTTTTCATAATTTATATTATAACCTGTTTTTCAATTTAGTTATAATGCCATATTATCTAATTTATGTTCTAAGGAATAGTTAATAATTCTTTTACTTTAGCGTATATAGTCAAAATAAATAATCCCGCAAAAATCAAAACAAATAATCCGTTTATTATCCAACAATATATATATAGTCCTTTTAAAGAACGCTTATAATTTTGGTATTCATATTTATATGAAGTATATAATCCTATTTCTGATTTATATTTGTGTTTGTTTATTTGAGCAATGAATAATTTTGCAGTGTTATTAAAAAGTATAACGTAGGGAATATATATAAGTCCCGTTACGCATAAATAGCAAAACGCATTAGGTGCGAATGTAATTACGGGGAATTCTTTATTAGTATTTGTTTTTATTTCAATTCTTGATGTCAGATAGTTAGTTTTTATTTCGGAAATATCACTTAGTTTTATTTCATTTTCAATTTGATTTTTATTTTTAAATACAATAAGTTTATCGCCATCTATAACGGCAAATCTTTGATAACTAAAATATTCATATAAACAAACAATTCCGCTGATCATAAACGGGGAAAATGATAACCAATCAAAAGATTTGTTTTCAGGAAGAATGTTTAAAGTTAAAAATAAAATAAAGAAAAAAGCAAATATAATATATAAAGACTTGCTGTTTTTGCTGAGTCTGATTTTAATTTTTTTGGATTGGTTTTTATTTTCCATACTTTCCTCGTTTAAATTTATATTATATTTTTTTTAAAAATAATAAAATACATTATTAAATGTAAAATTTTTTTTAAAAAATGCAAAAAAACTATGTAAGGATTTATAATAAATAAGTGTAGAAAAAAAGGGAAATTAAAATGAGTGTTCAACCTGTTAATGTCATAGTTTTTCCTAAAGGATTAATAAAAGGAAGGTCTCAAAGTATTGATAATATTGATTTAAGGGTAAGTCTTGAGAAGGCTGTTAATGATGCCGATTTAAATGTTACGGAAAGAATGGCATTAAATGAGAAATTTTTCCCAAACGGAGGAGGATTTGAACTTTTCCCTAAAGGAAAAGAAAATTGTCAATTTTCACTTTACCCTAAATCTGATAAATTGGATGAAAAAGATGTTTTTTTAAAAGAGATTAATGAAGTAAATATACCTGATGATATAGCATATTCGGAAACACTAATAATTCCGTCAAAAGAAGGTACATTTAATAAAAATCTTGAAAATGCTTTAAAAAAACTAAGTGAAGCTTTAAAGGGTAAAATATAGTTTAAATTACATAATTTTCTTCAATTTTTATAATACCTTCATTAGAATATAGCGTTGCTTTAACACCAAACGGAACAGTATCTTTTATTTTGTCGTGGGTTATTTTAAAGCCTCTGCATATAGGGATTTTTAATTTTAATGAGATTTCTTTTAATATTTCCTCAAGAAATAATTCATTATCAACATCTAAAAAATCGCCTAAAGCAATTCCTTTTATATTATTTTTAAATTTTTTTATGTTAAACAGTTGAGTAAGCATTCTGTCTATTTTGTAAGAAGGTTCGTTTAAATCCTCTAAGAATAATATTAAATCTTCGTCAGGGAAAAAATTCAGACCGCACAGTGAAGTTAAAGTTGCTAAATTACCCCCGATTAGCCTTCCCTTAGCTTGCCCTTTCAAATAACATATATTGTTTTCGGATTTATATTCAAAAGTGTTACCGGACAATGTATTAAAAAAACTGTTTTTTGTGTATTCCTGAATATCCGATGAAAAGTCACCGTTAGGCATTGCACTGTGAAAAGTTATTAATCCCGTTTTTTTAAATATCATATTTAATAAAGCGGTAATATCGGAATATCCTGCAAAAATTTTGGGATGTTTTTTTATAATATTCCAATTTATCCCGTTTAATAGTCTTAAAGAACCGTAACCTCCTCTTGAACATATTACGGCATTAATATCATCATTTAAAAAATATTCATTAATTGTGTTTATGCAATTTTCATCCGAAGCTCCTGACATATAACGGTGAGAAGATTTATTCGACGGAGAAATAATAACTTTATAACCTTCCTTTTCAAAGTAAATTTTTGCTTTTTCAAGTCTTGCATATTCCTTTATTTTCCCGGAAATGCCTATAAAAGCTATTGTATCTCCCTTTTTAAGTTTTTTTGGTTTAATTATTTTCATAAAGCTGCACACTTTTTTAACTGATTAATATATAATTGATATTAGCAAATATTTTTGGAGTGAGCAATTGGAAAATAAATACATCCCGTTATATCGAAAATACAGACCCCAGACATTTCATGACTTAATAGGTCAGGAAAATATTGTTCATGCTTTAAGTAATGCTATAGAATTAAACAGAATATCGCATGCATATTTGCTGACAGGGCCGAGGGGAACAGGTAAAACATCATCGGCAAGAATTCTTGCTAAATCATTAAATTGTCAAAACGGACCTACATTAACACCTTGCGGAAAATGTCCGGCATGCCTTGATATAATAAATTCAGTTCCGGTTGATGTAATTGAAATAGATGCTGCGAGTAACAGAACGGTTGAAGATACTCAGGCTATATTAGAAAAAATTCAGTATGTTCCGGTTAACGGCAGATACAAAATATATGTCATAGACGAAGTTCATATGCTTTCAAAACATGCATTTAATGCACTTTTAAAGACACTGGAAGAACCGCCTGAAAATGTTATTTTTATTCTTGCCACAACGGAACCGCATAAGGTTTTGGATACAATTATTTCAAGATGTCAAAGATTCGATTTCAGAAGAATCACAACGGATGATATTGTAAAGAGACTTTCATATATTTCGGAACAGGAAAAAATTAATATTTCAAGAGAAGCGCTTTATTCAATCGCAAAAAATTCACAAGGCGGTATGCGTGATGCCCTTGCACTTTTGGATCAAATAAGTGTTTTGGGAGTTAATAAACAAATTGAAGTTAGTGATATTAATGAAATCTTAGGAAAAGTTTCTTTTGATGTATTAAGTAATATTTGTGATTATATAATTAATTCCGATTGTTCAAAATCAGTTGAGTTAACGGATAAAATATATTCGAAAGGCAACGAGCCCGAGCAAATTGTTACAAACCTTGTTCAATACTTCAGAGATTTAATGATAGTAAAAAACTGTTCCGACAAAGAATTAATTTTTTCTATGACACAAATAAATGAAACAAATTATGACATTGTTAAAAAGCAGTGTGAAAAATTCAGTGTATCTGAAATAATCCAAATAATTGACAGATTATCCTATTATATTCAACAAATAAAAAATACAACTGATAAATATTTGTGGCTTGAACTTTGTATAATTGATTTAACTAATTATAAGAATCTGCCATCGGCTGATAACCTTTTAAAACGTATTGAGGACTTGGAAAACAGGTTAGCTTCGGGAAATACGAATATAAGTCAGGAGAAGAATCTTCAAGCAGTTAAACCTGTTGAGATAAAAAAGGCAGAAATAAAAGATTCCGTGGTAAATAATGAACCGGTTAAAACGGAAAAAAATATTCAGCCGCAAAATATAATTGAAAATAATGAACAAATCATTGAAACTAAATCAGTTGAATCAAAAGAGAATATTATAAAAAATCAAAAAAATGATACGGATTCCTTGTGGGTGTCCATACTTCAAAGTATAGACAGTCTTCCGAATAAGGCTTTTTATTCGAGTTTGGCAAGACCTGTTGAAATTTCAAATGATAAGATAGTCATAGCGTTTAAGAAAGAAATGTTTGTCAAGCAAGCTAAAGAAGGAGCTAAAAAACAAGCCCTTATTGATGCTGTTTCAAAATATATGGGTATTCAAAATCCTAATATTGAAATTATTGTAAGTGAAAATGTTGATTTAACTCAAAAACTGCCTGTTAAATCAGCACCTGTTCAACCTGCAGTGAGTGAAGAAAATAATGTGATAAAACAGGAAGAAGAAGAATATCATACATATATGGAACAAAAAGAGGAAGAAAAGACAAAACCTCAAGAGCCTTTGGATAAATCAAATCAAGCTGAAATGATAAAAGAACTTTTTGACGGTAAGTATATTTAATTTTAAATTTATTGTAAAATATACTTATGTCCGATATAGTTTCATACATAAAAGAATCACTTACATATCAAATTACTCTTACAATACTAAAACAGGTAAGAGAATTTTTTGAAACCTTTGGGTTAATAGCCTACAGATTTTTTGAAGTTTTAAAATATATATTTACTATGCAAATAAGTATGAAACAGTTAATAGAACAAGCTTCAAGATTTGCTGTGGATTCTTTGCCCATAACATTATCAATTGTATCCATGACGGCAATAATATTGGCAATGCAAGTTGCACCTGAAATGGTTAAACAGGGCGGAAAAGATTATATCGGATTATTGGTATCATTGACAATGGTTAGGGAAATCGGTGTTATAATGTCAGGATTTGCTATAATATCGATGATAGGTTCATCTCAGGCAAGTGAACTCGCAACAATGAGGGTAACTGAGCAGATAGATGCAATGAAGGTATTAAAAGTATCTCCGTTTAAGTATTTATTTGTTCCGAGAGTACTTGCAGGATTTATAATGATGCCGTTTGTTGTAATAATATCTTCGACCTTCGGCATATTAACGGCAGGATTAACTGCAATGGCTGCCGCAAAAGATGTAACGTGGCTTTGTTATATATCTTCGGTTTGGCAAGGACTTTATATAAGAGATATAAATATAATGCTGTTTAAATCCGCATGTTTTGGCGGATGTATAAGTTTAATAAGCTCAAGCTGCGGTTATGATGCTCAAGGCGGAGCTAAAGGTGTAGGTATTGCAACAACTAAAGCTGTGGTATGGTCTTTTGTTGCCATAGTAATTATTGACTGTATTTTTGCTGTCGCATTTTATTTTTAAGAAAAAGAAGGAAATTATGTCTATAAAAGTTCAAAATTTAACAAAAGAGTTTGACGGAAGAAAAGTTTTAGATAACATTTCTTTTAATGTTGAACAGGGCGAAATATTATCCATTGTCGGGTTTAGCGGTTCAGGAAAGAGTACTATCTTAAAAATATTATCAGGTTTATTACAGCCTGATTCCGGAGTTATAGATATTGATCCCGGCGATGTTGCCATGGTTTTTCAATATTCTGCTTTATTTGATTCATTGAGTGTTTTTGATAATATTTCTTTTGCTCTTCAGGAAAGAAAAGAGTTTAAAGGTAAATACAGCAAAGAAGAATTAAAGGAAATTGTCAGAAACAGTTTAAATATAGTAGGACTTTCGGGAATAGAAGATAAATTTCCTCATGAATTATCCGGCGGAATGCAGAAGAGAGTCAGCTTGGCAAGGGCAATTGTAACAAAACCTCAATTTATATTATATGATGAGCCTACTGCAGGATTAGATCCCGTTGCTTCAACGGTAATTGAAGATTATATATTGCATTTAAGAAAAGAAACAAAAGCAACATCAATAGTTGTTACTCATCAGATGTCTACAATAAAACGCTGTTCGGATAAGCTTATAATGCTTTATGACGGACATATAGTATTCAGAGGTACTCCCGATGAACTTTTAAAACAGGATAATCCATATACAAAACAGTTCGTATCTGCTGCAATAGAAGGACCAATGAAAATAGCTGCTTATGGGTTTTAAAATTTTGTAGTATAATTTATTTAAGAAAAGGATAAATATGAAATTCTCATCTTCATTTAAAGTCGGAATATTGGCAATAACAGCAATAATCATATTATTGTTTACGGTGTTGTGGGTAAAAGGAAAAGCTATTTCAAATGCCGAGAGAATTACCGTAAGTTTTAAGGATGTTAACGGAATGAGAGCCGGCTCAGGCGTTCAAATGATGGGAGTCAGAATAGGACAAGTTGAAGAAATTAAACCGAGAATAGGAGATGAGTCAAGTTATGTTGATGTTAAATTCGTTATTACGGAACCTGATATTCTAATTCCAAATGCTTCCGAAATTTCGATACAGCAATCAGGTATTATCGGAGAACAATTCCTTGAAATTACTCCTCCTAAAGAAAGAGTAATTTATATTCCCGAACAAAATAAATCTTATATTCTTCACTCTGATGATAAAGTTCAGATGAAGCTTGATAATAAATATTATGATATAGGTATTATAAAAAAAATTGAAATAGTTGAAACCAATTCGCTTCCTATATTGATTAAAGAAAATATTAAAACAAAGAATTCTTATAAAATTAAATATATTATTGATTTACCGGGGCTAATAATTCCTGAAATGCTTCAGGGTAAAATAGAAAAAGCAGATAATGAAAATAAATTAAGATTATCTCCAAAAGAAGATATTGAAGTTCCCTATCCTAAAACGGATTCCCCGTATACTGTTATTGAACCTATGAGAATATCGGATTTCTTATCACTTCAATACAGAAGTGCGGAATCTTTAATTGAAACTAATGAAAGATTATCAATGTTAATGTCTGATGATGTTATATCAGACCTTCAACAAACGGCAATAAATGTTAAAGATTTAACCGAAAAAGCTAATGTAACAATGGAAAAAGCTCAGGAACTTATTGAACTTTCAAAAGTTGAACTTGAAATGTTATCTGAAGATGCAAATAAAATTTCTGACCAACTGTTAACATTAACTGAAAATATAAATAAAATTGCCGGTGATGAAAATTTTGTTAAAAACGTTTCCGATGCTACAAAATCTGTTTCAAGACTCTCTGATAATGTTTCATGTTTATTAGAGGATCCTAAAACAAAAGATACAATTCAAAACTTAGATATTACCGTTAAAAATATAGCTGAACTTTCAAGTTATATTAATGATATGTCTAAAGATGCAAAATTGAAGAGTTATTTAAAAGAATCTGTTGTCAGATTGAACTCGGCATTAGACAAATTAACTATAACATTAGATACAGTTAATTATGCAACAGAGGATGAAGAAAAACTTAAACAAACAATGGATGATATTAATGTAACTTCACAAAATATCAAAAAATTCTCGGAAAAATTAAATAAAAGATTTTTACTTTTCAGGTTAATGTTTTAGGTCCGTTATGAAACTTTTTATATCAAAACTACATTACCAAAAAAATTATAATATATACGAAAAAATAGTAATATTTCTTTTAAGAATATTGGCTTTAGGATATACTTTAATAACTAATATCAGAAATAATTTATATGATAAAAAGTTAATAAGAGCATATAATTCAAAATCCTTTCTGATATCTGTAGGCAATATTACAACGGGAGGTGTCGGAAAAACACCGTTTACACTTGAAATAGCAAAATATTTTTTGTCTCTGAATAAAAGTGTTGCCATATTATCAAGGGGGTATAAAGCAGGTTTATCTAATAAGGTTCCACGTTTAATATCAGACGGTTCAGGTGCATTATATAGTGCTAAAGAAGCCGGAGATGAACCTGTTTGGTTAAGTAATAATTGTAAAGGCGCTTATGTTGTCACCTGCTCAAACAGAATTAAGGCGGAAAAATTTATTAAAGAAAAGTATAATCCCGATATAATAATTTTGGATGATGGCTTCCAATATAGAAAGTTAAAAAGAGATATTGATATCGTTTTAATTGATGCAAAAAATAAATTCGGAAATAACTTTTTGCTTCCCGCAGGGCCTTTAAGAGAAAATATTAATAATATTAACCGTGCGCATAAAGTAGTTGTTGTTAATAAAAACATTGATTCTAAGAATGCGCTAAAATATTGTGATTATTTAAAAAATATGTTTAGGAAAGATACATATTTATGTAATATAATTCCCGATTGTGCTTATAATATACTGACAGAAGAAAATCTTGAAAAAGAAGTCAGGATAATGGCTTTTTCTGCAATCGGACAACCTCAGGGATTTTATGATTTTTTAAAAAATGACTATAATTTAATTGCTGTTCTTGAGTTTGAAGACCATCATAATTATGATATTGACGATATTTCAAAAATTATACATTATGCACAGGAAGAAAATATAGACAGTATAGTAACTACGGAAAAAGATGCCGTAAAAATATACGATATAATTAAAGATATTGAATTGCCCGTAAAATTTTATGCTTTAAAATTAAAGGCAGTTATTGATATAAAGGAAGTTTGCGGTCTATGAAAAAGATTCTTGTTGTAAGATATAGATTTATCGGGGATACAATTTTATCGATTCCTTTCTTAAGGAATTTAAGATATAACTATCCTGACGCACAAATAGATATGCTTGTTTCACCAAACTCGGGCGAAGTTGTTGAAGAATGTCCTTATGTCAACAATTTTATCTATTTTGATACCACAAGAAAACATAAATATGAGAACGGAGAGGGGAAACGTAAATCTTTATTTTATTATATTAAATTACTGAGAAAAGAAAAATATGATAAGGCATATATTTTAAAACGTTCATTTTCAAGCGCATTTTTATGTTTTATGGCAGGTATTAAAGAAAGAATTGGATTTGATACGGAAAATAGAGGGTTTCTTCTTACAAAAAAAGTCAAATATAATTTAGATTCGCACGAATCACAATGTTTTTTAGATGTATTAAGAGCAGATTCTCTTAATGTTAAAGATGATTATCTTGAAAATTGGATTAATCCTGAGAGTGAAACCAAAGTAAAAAATTTGTTTGAAAAATATAATATAGGAAATAATATAAAAAAAGCAGTTGTCAATATTACCGCAACTAATGATTGGAAGGTTTGGGACAGAAAAAATTATATTCAGATAATTGAATATTTGTCTGAAATAAAAGGTGTTCAGGTTATATTTATCGGAGCTGAGTGTGATAAAGAAAAATATGATACTTTAAAATATTCGAAAAAATTAAAATTGGAACCTGTAAATTTGTGTGGTTTGGTATCAATAAAGGATAGTCTTGCGGTTATAAAAAATGTCGATATAATGATAGGTAATGATTCCGGAACTCTTCATATGGCATCTTCGGTAAATACAAGAGTTATAGGTTTATATGGACCTATGCCGTTTAATAAATGGTATGCTTTGGGAGAAAATAATATATTATTAAAAGCTGATTTAGACTGTATTCCCTGTTCGTTAAAAAGAAAGTGTCATAACAATAAAGCCTGTATGAAAGAAATAAAAACAGATGATGTTAAAAAGGCAATTGATAGTGTTTTTTGTGAAATGAAAATATAAAATGTCCGAGTGGCATATTGAAAAGGTTACAAAACGAGCAAGCGTAATGTTGCGACACTAGATTAAAAGATAGTTGTAATCATAAAAGTTGTTTGTGTTAATATATACGTATGGAAAATTATATATTACCTTTAATACTTACGCTTTGTGCCGGAATGTCAACCTTATTGGGCGGATTTATCACTTTTTTTGTCAAGAGAGATAATTTAAAAGCACTGTCAATCGGGTTAGGGTTTTCGGCCGGTGTAATGATATATATAAGTTTGAATGATTTAATGGCGGAAGCTCCCGAGATATTGGCATCTTACTACAGCGATGTGACAGCTAAGGTCTTCACTTTCTTAGGTTTCTTGTTAGGTATTGTGATTGCGGTTCTTATTGACTATTTTATCCCTGACCACATAGAATCCGATTTTTTAAGTGATTCAAATCAATGTAATCAGCAGCATAGAATAAGAAGAGCAGGGCTTATAACAGCTATTGCGGTTACACTGCATAATTTTCCGGAAGGTATGGCGACATTTCTTGTTGCAAGTCAGGATATAAGGTTAGGTATTCCTGTTGCAATCGCAATTGCAATTCATAACATTCCGGAAGGTATTGCAATAGCGCTTCCAATATTTCATGCGACCGGAAAAAAACGTTTGGCTGTTCTTTATTCATTTCTATCGGGTATATCAGAACCAATCGGCGGTTTAATCGGTGTTGCTTTAATTAAAACTATATTACCTTCTCAATCTATAGGAATAATGACGGCTGCCGTTGCGGGAATTATGGTTTATCTGTCATTTGATACTCTGCTTCCTTTGGCAAGAGAGTATGGTGAAAATCACCATGTGATTATAGGTATAGTTTCAGGTATGCTTTTGATGAGCTTTGGTTTGGTTTTTCTATAAATAATATTCCATAATATAATCATCCATTACAAATCCGTTTCCTATATCTGTCACGGCTTTGTCAGTTTTTTTAAGCCCCCATTTCAGATATGCTTCAATTGTATTGGTATTATATTTATTTACTGTTAGTTTAATATATTTTTTATTTAAACTTTTTGCCGTTTGTTTTATATTTTCAAATATTTTTTTCCCGTAACCTTGATTTCTGTACTCTTTTTTTATGTAGAGCTTAGACAGAAATATAAAATTTTTCTCTTCTGAAATTCCATAGTAACCTATAATATTTTCGTTATCTTGAATAATATTATAAGTATATGAATTATATTGAATTTGATTTTTTATGGAGTCAAACGATTGAAATTTATTTACCATGTAGTTAATTTGCTCGTTTGAAAGAAGTGTTGGCCAATATTCATGCCAAATTTCACAGGCTAAATCAGCTAGTATTTTAATTTCTGAATCTGTTTTAATATTAATAAATTTCATAAATATCCTTATATCGGCAGATAAGCGGAGTATACTAAACTGGCAAAATCTTCAAAATAGCTTATTTGCGTTGCACTACCTGTCGGTATGTATACTTTGAATTGGTTTCTAATCGGTATAGATAATGCTGATGCAATAAGTGCTTGAATAGCCTCAGGGTGTGTAACAATAATCAATCTTTTATGAAGATTATTTTCAATAATTTTGCTTAAACAATTATTTATTCTTTTATTATAGTTTGAAATTGTTTCACCGCCTTGAGGGCAAAATGTTTCAGGGTTTTGATGATATTCATCAAGCATATTAGGATATTTTTGCTCTATTTCATCAAAAGAAAGTCCGCTCCAAATACCTGATTTTCTGCTGTTTAATTCATTAATTGTTTCATATTCACGATTGCAAACTTGAGAAAGTATTCTTGCACTTTGTATAGTTCTGAGAGAGGGACTTGAGTATATTTTATCTATTTTTAAACCTTTATTTTTTATCCATTCCGAAATTTTTTCCATTTCGTATTTACCTGCAATATTTAATGCAGGATATGATTCATCGTCAAAAAGTCTGTTTTCTTCTGTATTTATTGTTGCACCGTGGCATATAAAAGTTATTTTGCACTTTCTTTTAAATATCATTTTAATTCCTTTATTTTATAATCATTATATTATAAATCAGTACTTTTGTAGTATTTATCAATTATATAATCTTTAATATTTTCAAATTTTTCAAAATCCGTATAAAACTCGAGGATGTCTTTATTAGCTTTAAACCAGCTTATTTGCCTTTTTGCATATCTTCTTGTATTCTGTTTAAGTTTGTTCAGACAATCCGTAAGATTCTTTGTTTCTCCTTTAAAATACGGGTAAAACTCCTGATATCCTATTGTGCTCAATAAAATTTTATTCTCGGGATATTTGTTAAAAAGCTTTTCAGCTTCATTTAACAAACCTTTTTCCATCATTATATCGCATCTTAAATTAATTTTGTTATAAAGGTTTTCACGGTTCTTGCAATTTAAACCGAACCAAAGAGTATTATATTTATTTTGCTTCTTTTTTTGTGCCTGACTCATAGGTATTTTTAATGTTTCAATAACTTCTAATGCCCTTATTATTTTAACTTTGTTATTACAGTGTATTTTTTCAGCTATTTTAGGGTCTAAATCTTTTAATGTTGAATATAATTCTTCGGAAGATTTTTTGTTTAATTCAGTTCTTAAATTTTCGTTGGGGGCAACTCTCGGTAAATCAAAATCCTGAAGTAAAATTCTGAAATAAAGACCCGTTCCTCCCGATAATATTACTGCTTTATTTCGTGATATAATTTCTTCTATTTTCTTTTCCGCATCGTCACAAAAGTCTGCCGCACTGTAATTTTGATTAACGTTAATAATATCTATTAAATGATGCGGGATTCCTTCTCTTTCCTCTGTTGTGGGTTTTGCACTTCCTATATCCAATTCTTTATATATTTGTCTTGAATCTACGGAAATTATTTCTCCGTTTAATTCTTTTGCCAATTCTATTGAAAGCTTGGTTTTACCCGATGAGCTCGGTCCTGTTATTGCTATTAATTTTGTCATAGTAAAAATAGAATACCAAAATTACGTAATAATTTAAATACATTATGGATAATAATATTAAAATCACATAAGAAAAAGAATTAGAACCTAAAATACCCGTTAATATATTTATTGAAATATGTATAACAAACATTGAAAGCATAATTTGTACTGAAGGAAAAATATTTTTAAGGAAAAATTTTACAGTTAGCCAAAGCGACTTAAAAATATTTACTTCTTCAAATGAGGATATTGCAAAATAAAGTATTGAAAGATAGTTTAAGATTGAAGTAACAAAATATGCGGTAAAAAACCATATTAAAAATATAAACTTATCTCTTAATGTTATTGCATTAATAATATTTTGCAGCTCTGCTTCCGATGTTACTTTTAATATTTTAGGTATTTCATAAATGATTTTTGGTTCACCCCACAAATGTGTTAGCAGATTGGAAATAAAAAAGGTAGTTAAAAGATAAATTAAGGAAATAACTATGTATATTCCTAAGGTTTTAAAAAAATTGATTCCGACACCTTCAAAAAATTTTTTAAAATTATTTATTGATTTAACTGAGTTTTCTTCTCTTGAATCATCTTTATTATAATCTAAAACCGCTTTTTTATTTATAAAAAGCCAGCCGGAGGTAACTGCAACAGTCAATAATATTAAAGAAAATGCCAATAATATTTGTGCGGATATATGAACATGTTTATTAACGAGGTAAGAAAGTATACTGATAACAAACAGCAAATACAGTAAAATCGGCTGTATAAATATTAAATTATTTTTAAGTATATTAAAAGATGTTTTAATTATTTTAAGCATTTACAGATTATAACACACTTTTTCAATTTATAATATTAATAAAATAATTAATTAAAAGTAATAATTGGCAAAAAGTATTATGTTTTTGGTAGAATGTTAAAAGTAAAGAATAACGGATTGGGGAAATGAAAGAGAGAATATTCCTTTTAACCATAATAGCTACGTTAGTTGTTTTATTATACTTTTTTCAAAACCACATGAATACACCGTGTGCGTTTATGACTATTTTAATTTTTATGGCTGTTTATACCGCATATATGCAAATAGCATTTAAGCACAGAGTAAGGAAACAGAGAAAACACCCGATTGAAAAAAATTATGACTATAAGCCTTATGTCAGTATATTAATACCTGCACATAATGAAGCAGCGGTAATAGGTAATACGATTGATAATATTTCAAAGATAGATTATCCGAAGTATGAAATAATAGTAATAGATGACAGAAGTGAAGATAATACCGCTCAAGTTTTGGAAGAAATTTGCGCTCAAAATAGTAAAATAAAATATTTTTCAAGAACAAAAGAGGCATTTCCGGGAAAATCCGCAGTGTTAAATGATGCGCTTAAAATCGCCAAAGGAGATGCAATTCTCGTATTTGATGCGGATGCAAGAGTTAATCCCGATTTTTTAAAAGAACTCGTGCCTGCTTTAGAACCCAATCAGGTTGGTGCGGTACAAGCACGTAAAGTTATAATAAACAGAGAACAAAATTTTCTTACGAGATGTCAAGATAATGAAATGGCGGTGGATACTCATTTCCAAGTCGGAAGAGATTCCGTTAAGGGCGCCGTTGAATTGAGAGGAAACGGTGAACTCATTAAAAGAGAAGCCTTAGAGGATGTTGGCGGTTGGAATATATATACAATTACGGATGATTTGGATTTATCAACAAGAATGCAAATAAAAGGCTGGGATGTTCGTTTTTGTCCTGAAGTTTGTGTTTATGAAGAAGGGGTTATTTCTTATATTCCGCTTTTAAAACAAAGAAGAAGATGGATAGAAGGTTCTATAAGACGTTATTTGGAACACTTTTCTGACGTATTAACTTCAAAAGACATGTCTTTAAGAGTCAGCCTTGATATGACTGCTTATATTACCGAATTTATACTTCCGGTATGGATGGTTTCGGAGGTTTTAATTCAATCATACAGATTTATAAAAGATGATCCGAATTGGATATTATCATCAATGGCACTGTCGACTTTAATGTGTTGTTTCTTTATAGTAGCTTTATTTTACAGCTTGAGAAAATATGTAAAACTCAAACCGTTGGATAATTTTATACAATCTGTAGCTACTTCAATATATATAGTGGTTTTGTGGTTCCCCTTGGCTATTTTTATAATATTTAAAATAATATTTATGAAAAATACACTAACTTGGGGTAAAACAGAACATGGTTGCGTTCAAAATACTTTAAAAAAACAGCATAAATTAAAAGAAGAAAACAAAGCCGAAGAATTAATTAACATTTAAAAGGAGAAAATATAAAGTGGATTTTACATTATTGACGGTAGAATTATTAAAAGGGCTTAATAGCCTCACCGGAAGTTACGGTTTAGCTATAATAGCTTTGACTATATTGGTAAGATTATGCTTGTGGCCGTTGGGTGTATCTCAACAGCGTTCAATGCGTGCAATGCAAATATTACAACCAAAAATAAAACAAATTCAGGAACGCTACAAAAGTGATCCGCAAACAGCTCAAAGAAAATTAATGGAATTTTATAAAGAACATAAATTTAATCCTATGGCAGGTTGTTTGCCTTTATTAATTCAAATGCCCATATTTATATTGTTATATACCGCATTAATAAGTCCTCAATTTATAAAAGAAGCCGGCGAATCTCATTTCCTTTTTATAAACAGACTTGACACAACTTTGAGAGGCAGTGCGGGTAATTCATATAACGGTAAATTCTCTGTTTCAGGTAATGATAAATTTGTTATTTATAAAAATATTAAGGTTTTTCTCGGTGATGAAGAACTTGATAATGTTAAGATAACAGGCAAAGATGCCGTTAAGATTCAAGGTGCAATTGTTCCTAATGAAACCGTTGATTTGAAGATAGACTTGGATAACTTTAACCTGAAATACAGTCAGCTTGAAAAAGTGACATCAGCGGATGTTGATATCCAAAACCTAAAAACAAGAGAAGTTGAAACAGTTAAATTCGAAAAACGTGATAATATAATGGCAGCTTCAGTTCCTACTGAAACTCCCAAAAATCAATTCCATTATGATGTCTTAATTTTGATTCTTTTGTTTGCGGCAACCATGATTGCAACTCAAAAAATTATGATGGCAACAAATAAAAATGTACAGCAAGACCCGATGCAGGCACAAATGCAGCAAATGATGGGAACTATGATGCCTTTGATGATTATATTTATGTTTATCATCGCTCCTATTCCGGCAGGTGTTTTATTATACCTTGTTGTAAGTAATATTATTCAAATTATTCAAACAGTTGTTATTAATAAACAATTGGAACTTGAAGATACTGCCAAAAATGCTAATAATTCTGACTTATCAAATGCTAAGACAATAAATGCAATAGAAACAAAGACTGTAGAAAACGATAATAAATAATGCTGTTAAAAGAATTTGATTATAATTTACCCGAAGAATTGATAGCTCAATTTCCGGCTCAAAAGAGAGATATGTCTAAAATGTTGGTTCTTAATCGTGAAGATAAAACATTTATACATAAACATTTCCGTGATATAACCGAATTCTTAACCGAAAATGATTTGCTTGTTCTTAATGACACAAAAGTTATTCCTGCAAGATTATATGCCTTTAAAGATACGGGAGCATTAATTGAAATTTTTTTGGTAAGAGAAATTGAAAAAAATATTTGGATATCACTTATTAAACCTTCAAAGCGTGTCAGGACAGGTATGATTCTTAAAATAAGTGAAGATTTAAATGTTGAAGTTCTTGAAAAAGACGATGATAAGTGGAAAATTAAACTTATATATGAAGGAAATATATATGAAATTTTGGATAAAGTAGGTCATATTCCTCTTCCTCCTTATATCGAAAGAAATTTAACCGAGGATGAGTATAAAAATTTAGATTTTGAACGATATCAAACTGTTTATGCCAAAAAAGAAGGTGCAGTTGCCGCACCCACAGCAGGACTTCATTTTACCACAGAACTTTTGAATAAACTCAAAGAACAAGGTACAGAACATTGTTTTGTTACTTTAAATGTGGGTTTGGGTACATTTAAACCCGTTAAGTGCGAAAATATTCTTGACCATAAAATGGATTCCGAATTATTTGAAATTTCACCCGAGTCAGCTCAAATAATTAATGAAGCTAAAAGCAAGGGTAAAAATATTGTTGCGGTTGGTACTACCTCTGTAAGAACACTCGAAACAGTTATGAATAAATACGGAAAAATTCTTCCCGTTAAGGATTCAAGTGAACTTTTCATTTATCCGGGGTACAAGTTTAAAATTGTCGATAAATTAATTACTAATTTTCATCTGCCCAAGTCAACACTTCTTATGCTGGTCAGTGCTTTTGCTTCAAAAGAATATATTTTTGAAGCATATTCCCAAGCCGTAAAAAATAAATATAAATTTTACAGTTATGGTGACTGTATGTTAATCAGGTAATTTATATGTTATTATTTTCTTTTATTTTAATATTTTTATCTTCTTACTTTTTAACTTCTTTTTTTGTTAAAAATGAAAAACTGAAAAATGTAGGAATAATATATTTATTTTTGATTTTTTTCTCTCAAATTGTTTTTTCATTTGAAATTTTATCTTTATTTAGTGCTATTTCAAAAAAAAATTTTTTAATATGTAACTTTATAATATTTTTGATATCCGTTATCCTGCAAATTAAAAAAATTAATTTATTAAATCCGTTTTTAAGTGAAGAGTGGAAAAGAATTAAAAATGCATTAAAACAGGATAAGCTGCTCGGAATTTTATCTGTTTGTTTTATTTTATTTCTTATATCTTCTTTATTTATTACATTATTTTATCCCGTTACTTTTGCGGATGCTCTGTCTTATTATTTTACGAGATGTACTATGTGGATTCAAAACGGAAATATTTCGCATTTTATAACCCCTGATTCAAGAGAGTTAATTATGCCTGTTAACATGGAGTTTTTATATACATGGGTTCTGTTGTTTAATAAAAGTGAAAGAGGATTGGGTATATTTTCTTATATTGCATTTATAAACATAATATTTGTTATATATAATTTTCTCCGTTTGCTTAAGTTCAGTATAAGAAAAATTTTATGGAACATATTTGTATTTTCCTCTTTTGCCCTTGTGGGTATTATGATTTACACTCCTTGCGCTGATTTATTTTCAGGTTCTTTAATTTTAACCTCGATATATTTATATTTTGTCAACTTAAAAAATAATGATAAATTATCTTTGTATTTTTCAGCCTTGGCATTATCATTGTCAATCGGTACAAAAACAACCGCATTAATAGCTATCCCTTCTGTATTTATTATATTTTGCACTTTGACAATTTTATATAAAAAAGAGGAATTCTTTAAACGGCTTTATATCTTTTGTTTTATTTTCTTATTAAATTTCATTATATTTTCTTCTTATAATTATATTTTAAATTTTATTCAATTTTCAAATCCCGTATCTAACAGTGAACAGATACTGATTAATAAATTCAGAGGCGGATTATTAGGGTGGATTTCAAATCTTATTAAATATTCTTTTGCCTTATTTGATATGTCGGGTATTGAAAATATAGATTTCTATAATAATTTCATTACTTATATTCAAAATAAAATCTTATCTATATTTGGTTTAAATACCTACAGTTATACTTCAAAATTATTTCAATCCGTTTTTGAATACGATTCTGTTTTAAGCTTAGACGGAAGTTTCCTTGGTGCCTTAGGGTTATTTGCTTTTTTACCGTCTTTAATTTGTTCATTATTCTTAAGAAATAATAAAAAATATAAAACTATTTCCGTATTGTCTTATGCTTTCATATTTAATATCATTTTGTTTGCTTCGGTTATGGTTTTTACAAAATATAATATGCGTTATTTAATAACATTTGTGTGTATGTGTCCTCTAATTTTGGTATATAGTTACAAAAAATCCGATAAAAACTTATATAAAATTATATGCGTAATTTTTATATTCATATATTTATTTGTTATTACCAATACTAAATCTGTTTCAATTTTAGTAAATTATTATAATTACGTAAAAAATAATCCTCAAATTAATAAAGAATTAAGGTATGAGAAATTTATTAATAATGTAAGAGAAGAAAATGAAATATATAAATACTTTAAAAAGAAGGATAAACAAAATATAGCAATCATTGCAAATAATTCATATTCGATATTATTTGATATTGAAAAACTCAGGCTGTACGGTTTTAAAATTGATAAATTATTGCTTGAGAATATAGAAAATTATAATTTAAACAGATATGATTATTTAATTTTGGGACAAAATTCAACTACTTCTTCGTTAGTTCTAAGGTATGAGGATTTTATAAAAGGAAAAAACTTTGTATCAAAATGTATTTATTTTGATTGGGAAGGGAATACAATAAAGTCCGAATACACAGATAAGATTCCCGTTCAAGTTAAATGTATTATGCCTTATGAATATTTTAAATCCGATAATTTTAAAAAAGTTGACGATATAAATTTAATTGAATATTCAATATGGAAAAGAGTTAAATAATTTCGGCGGGAATATAATTATTTGTTATTTGATAAATATAATCAATAATTTGTATAAAGTAATCCAAAGAAGATGCACCGTTAATAATAATATCCGAGTTATCTTTTTTGGGCAGAATATATTTTTTGGAAGCTTCACGTACATATGCCAATTGTTTTCTGGCATTTTCTTCATTTTGATTTCTTGATGTTTGAGCCCTGTAAATAAACCACTTTTCCTGAATATCAGGTGAAATATCAACAAAGAGCTTAATATCAAATAAATCAGCAACTTTGCCGTACATTGTTGCCATACCTTCAACCACAATAATTTTTTGTGCTTTTTTAGGTATTGCCTTAGGAACAACAATTCCCGTACCGTTTACTAAATATTCAGGAATCTTAACGTCAAAACCTTTTGAGAGCATATATAAATCGTCATAAAGCTGCTCCATGTCGAAATTGTCGGGAGAATCGACATCATATCCCGAAGCTAAAAGTTTATCAAAAGAACCGTGTTGTTTTATTAAATCGGAGATATCTCTAAAATAATTGTCGGCACTCAAAATTTCGACAGGCATGTTATGGCGCTGCGTTGCTTTTTTGATTGTATTACAAATAGTCGTTTTACCGCTCGCAGATTCACCGCTTATCCCTATTAAAAAGTGTTTTTCGGGATTATGAATTAATCTTTGCATAAATCGTTTGTAAAAATCGGATTTTATACTTTTAAATACGGGAGTATTACTTTTTCTGTCATATTCTAAAATTTGATTAAATTTTGAATATAAATACTGCGCAAAAAACTCTCTTCCTGAATTGGTATTAAAATCAGGTTTTGTAATTTTTACTTGTTGTTCTTCTTTTTCAAACAGGAAATTCATATTCGTTCAAACACCCGTAAAAATAATTTTTGTTACCTTTTTACTTTTTTCAATATTGTAATTTTACATTAAACTTTTTGATAATTAAATAAATTATTATAATGCGTAATGTAAAACTTTACATTATCCCTCACAATATAGAAAAGTGGCTATTCTCATTATTTAAAGGAGTGGAAAAATGAAAAAGTTTTTATTTGGTTTGGTTTTATTTCAGTTATTTTTATCTGCCGTGAATATTGCAAATGCTGATTGTTCAACGGGATTTGCATGTTCAATAAGCGATTTGGAAAAAATTGAACAACAAAACGGTATTGAATTCATATATGTAATGAATAAATATTTTAACAGAGATACAGAAGAACCTGTTTTTCTTGATAAAAGTAATAAAATTTCTAATTATCAGGATTTGTTTATCTATAATGTACTCGTTTAATCAATAAAATTTTTAATGAAATTTTTATAAAAATTTATTTTTTCTTCCTTGTCAGTTTCGATGTATATTCTTAATAGCGGCTCTGTGCCGCTTTTTCTTATTAAAAGTGTGGTGTTTTCGTTTAGGTATAGTTTTAATCCGTCTAAAGTTGAAGTTTTAATTATTTTAATTGAATTAATCTCACTCAATTTGCTGAATTTATTTATAATTTCATCTTGTTTATCTTTTGTTTCAAACTTTATATCTACTCGTTCATTTATAAATTTTCTGTTAAATTTATTCAAAAATTCTTTGTGTAATAAATTAAGAGGTTTATTTGAATAAGCCATCATTTCCATAATTAGAAGATTTGCGAGTATTCCGTCTTTTTCGGGTATATGACCTTTAATGCTTAAACCGCCTGATTCTTCTCCTGCAATTATAACATCATCATTTCTCATCGCACTCCCGAGCCATTTAAAACCAACCGGAGTTTCAATTACTTCAATATTTTCAGATTTCGCCGTTATATCAAGCATACAGCTTGCGCCTGCAGTTTTTGCCAATTTGCCACAATAGCCTTTATCCTTAACAAGATGCAATAACAGCATGCATATTATATCGTTAGGGCTTATGAAAATTCCTCTTTCATCAAAAACTCCGAATCTGTCTCCGTCTCCGTCATTACTTAAACCTATTTTCCCTGTTTCTTTGCATAGTTTTTTTAAATAAGGCAGATATTTTTCTTTCGGATCAGGCATGAAACCGCCAAAATTTATATCTCGTTCCATATTTTGACACGTATTTTTAATTCCATGCTTATCTAAAATTTGTTTAAATAACTTTCCTGCTGCCCCATGATGCCCGTCATAATTAATCTGGATAGCGGCTTTTTTAATTCTTTCCATATCAATAATATTTTCTATGTGAGTAATGTAATTATCTTCAAAAGCTTCTGTGATTAATTCTCTTTCTTCTCGTTTAGCGCTAAATTCTTTTTCAAGATTATCGGTTATAACCTTAATTACACTATCTTCACATGGACCGCCGTAGGGAGGTATAAATTTTATTCCCAAATATTCGCTCGGATTGTGCGAAGCAGTGACCATTATTGCGTATGAATCAGTATTCTTTGCAGTATATGCCAACACGGGTGTTGCAATTATTTTGTCGCTTATTTTAGTATCAAATCCGTATTTACTAAATGTTTTCCCTATTAATAATGCAAATTCATCCGCTTTATTTCTCGGGTCGTATCCTATTATTATATTTCTTTTATAAGCAGATTCATTATATATATATATTGCTAAAGCATTAACAACCTTTAATGTATTTTCAACGGTAAAATCTTTGTCTAATACAGCTCTCCAACCGTCCGTACCAAAATTTATATTTGACATTATTAATCCTTTTTATTTTTTTGTGTAAAATAATTTTATAAAGGAATTAAATGTTTTGCAAATGGATGTAATTACAGCTGAAAATATTTATTATTTAGGACCTGAAGGCTCTAATGTAAACAGAGCCATGCTTAAATTTATTCAACTTTACAATTTGGAGCCTAAAAACATTATTCCTCATAAAAGCATTAAATCTGTTTTAGAAGCACTTAAAAATGACTTAAATTCTGTTTGTATACTTCCCATAGAAAATTCCATAGAAGGAATTGTCAGAGAAACCATAGATAATTTATTAAGATTGAATGACAAGAATATACAAATTTTTGGTGAATTATCATTGCCTATAAATCACTTTTTATTAGGGCTGACAACGGATAAAAATAAAATAAAAAAAATTATTTCTCACCCTCAGGCCTTGGCACAGTGCAGTAATTACTTATATAAAAATTTTCCTGATGCGGAATTAAAAGAATTTTCTTCAACCAGTTATGCCGCTCAAAAAGTTAAAAATGAAAATGATGAAAGTATTGCCGCTATTGCAACCGATATCTGCGCTAAAATTTTTGATTTAAAAATAATAGACTCGGATTTAAATGATGAAAAAGATAATAAAACAAGATTTTATCTTTTGGGAAGAAAAAATTATTCGGATAAAAATGATAATAAATCAGAATTACACAATGCTAAAACAGCAATAATTCTTTCAATAAAAAATGAAGCAGGTGCACTTTGTAATGTACTGCAAATTTTTTCAAAAAATAATATTAATTTATCTTATATTGATTCGAGACCCTCAAAAAAAAGATTGGGAGAATATCTTTTCTTTATTGAATTTGAAGGGAATACAAAAGATGAAAAAATTATAAATGCGCTAAAAGAATTGGAAATTTATGTTAACTTTTTCAGAATATTGGGATGTTTTGAAATTTTTGGATAAAAAAAAGAGCTTTTAAAAGCTCTTTTTTTATTTTTTTATCAATTTTAAAATATTATTTTTAACTGTTTGAAAAAGTTCTTTGCCTTTATTTTTAATTAATTGAAAATTAAGAGATGCTCCTAAAAAATTGGTTTTAACAGAATTTTTAACTTTTTTTGCAAAAGAAGAAATTTTATCCGCATAAGGAATCTTCTTGATTAATTCACTGTTAACAATTTTTGATTTAACAGTTTCAACCTTTTTTAAAGCCGGTTGTGCGTATGTATTAACTGTTTTTTTAACTGTTTCTATAACTTTATTACCGCTTTCGTTTGGTGCTAATTTGCCGGTTTTAGCTAAATAAAGTGCTGATGTTACGGCTGCAGCAGCTACAGCACCTGTTGCGGCAACTGTTTTTATAACTTTTTTACTTCTGTTTTGGGGAACTTGTGTGGTTGAGTTAACAACGTTTACTGGCATGTTTTTCTCCTTTTTGCATATTAATTTATGCTTCTATAAAGTATGATAAAATAAAAATTTGTTAAAAACATCATATATATTAAGTTTTTTTAACATATAATTATGCGTTAGCACTTAACTTTTCTGCTGCTTCTGGTGCTTTATTTTTAATTTTATCAATGTTTTTAAGAATTGCATCACTTAAAGAATTTAAAGGTTTTTTAATAGTTTCCAATATTTTATTACCGCCTTCTTTGGGAGCAAAGATATTTTTCTTACCGCCCAAGACAACTGCGCCTGTTATAACACCTGCGGCAATAATTAATTTTAATAATTTTTTACCAAAAGAACCGCCTTTTTTATTTTTATCTTCCAATTTAGATGCTGCTTGTGCATCTTGTTTTACATAAGCTTGCGGTTTATTTATAAGTTCTTGAAAATTTGCCGGTGTTGCCTGAACTTGAGCAGTGCCCGCAAAATTTACAGGGTGAATCATTTTGACCTCCTTTTAGCATTTTCTTGTATCTGTATAAAACTCCTAAAAGTAATTATTTGCCTTATTTATATGTTTTCTTAAAAAACTGTTACAAATATATATCCTAATCTTTT
>CANQNX010000008.1 GCA_947625345.1 Candidatus Gastranaerophilales bacterium | reverse complement strand
CCCTGAAATAAATTCAAAATGACAAAATTTTCGTTATAAATCCCTTTTTTATGTTATGATTTTTGTGTGGCAGTTTGATAATGCTTGAAACAGAGGTTATATAATATGGCAGTTGATACTATTGATGAATTAAGAAAAAAATATGAAGTTGTTATAGGGCTTGAAGTACATGCCCAGCTTAAAACAAAATCCAAAATCTTTGCGTGTGATTCCACACAATTCGGCTCTGAACAAAATACGCATGTTAGCCCCATTACTTTGGGTATGCCGGGTGTATTGCCCGTTCTTAACAAAGAAGTTGTTAATATGGGTATTCTGACGGGCTTGGCTCTTAATTGTACTATTCCTGAGTATTGTAAATTCGACAGAAAACAGTACTTCTATCCCGATTTACCTAAAGGATATCAAATTTCTCAATATGATAAACCTATTTGTGTTAACGGTTATATAGATATAGACGGTAAAAGAATAGGTATTACAAGAGCTCACCTTGAAGAAGATGCCGGTAAATTAGTTCACATGGGTTCATCAGGTATTGCCGGGTCAAGCTATTCTTTGGTTGACCTGAACAGAGCAGGTACTCCCTTGCTTGAAATCGTTTCGGAACCTGATATGCGCTCTTCGGATGAGGCAAAAGCATATATGGAAGAACTAAGAAATATTCTCGTTTATATAGGTGTTTGTGACGGCAACCTCGAAGAAGGTTCTATGCGTTGTGATGCCAATATATCCGTTCGTCCTAAAGGTCAGAAAGAATTCGGTACAAGGGCTGAAATTAAAAACGTAAACAGTTTCAGAGCACTTCAAAGAGCTATCGAATATGAAATAGACAGACAAATAGATATTGTTGAAGCAGGTGAAAAAGTTGTTCAGGAAACAAGACTCTGGGACGACAATCAAGGTATTACAAAATCTATGAGGGGTAAGGAAGATGCACATGACTACAGATATTTCCCCGAACCTGATTTAATGCCTTTACATATTTCCAAGGAATGGGTCGATAAAATAGCTGCCACAATGCCGGAATTACCTGCTCAAAGAAGACAAAGATATGTCTCTTACGGATTATCTCCTTATGATGCTAATGTTCTCGTAGAACAAAAAGATATAGCATTGTTCTATGATAAAGCCGTTAATTTGGGGGCAGATGCTAAAATTGCTAATAATTTTCTTATGAAGGAAGTTGCTGCATATCTTAAAGAAGAAAAAATTTCTATTGAACAAACAAAGCTTTCTCCCGAATCCTTCCAAGAACTTATTAATATGGTTACTTCGGGAGCTATTTCAAATAATATCGGTAAACAAATTATTATTACATTGTTAAAAGAAGGCGGAAGCGCTAAAGAAATAGTTGAAAAACAGGGTTTGAGCGTAATCTCCGATGAAGGTGCTCTAAAAAGCGCTGTTGAAAACGTTATTAACTCAAATCCGCAGCAGGTTGAAGCATATAGAGGCGGTAAAGATAAACTTTTCGGTTTCTTCGTCGGTCAGGTTATGAAAGAAACTAAAGGAAGAGCTAATCCTCAGCTTCTTAATAAACTTTTAAAAGAAGCTTTGGATAATCCGAACGGTTAGTCAGAAAAGGGTATAAAATGAAAAATACTGTAGTTGTCGGTGCCCAATGGGGTGATGAAGGTAAAGCAAAAATTACTGATTTATTGGCTGAGTATGCCGATGTTATTATCCGCTATCAGGGCGGTTGTAATGCAGGACATACCGTTGTTGTTAATAATGAAACTTATAAATTCCACTTAATACCTTCAGGTGTGCTTTATAAAAATAAATTCTGTTTTATTGGTGCAGGTACTGTTATTCACCCTGAAACCTTCTTAAAAGAAAGTCAGGAACTCATAGATAGAGGTGTTGACCTTTCATGCCTTAAAATAAGCCCCCTCGCTTCAATTACACTTCCCTACCATATCGATATTGACGGCATAAGTGAAAATAGTTCGGGTAAAAATAAAATTGGTACGACTAAAAAAGGTATCGGCCCTACATACTCCGATAAAATAGGCAGGCATGGACTTAAAATTCAGGATTTATATGATGAAGAACTTCTTAATTCAAGATTAGATGCTATTCTTCCTCTAAAAAATAAAATACTTGAAAAGGTTTATCAAACTAAGACTTATTCAAAAGAAGAAATGCTTGAATATTGTAAAAAATATGCCGAAATATTTAAACCTTATGTTTGTAATGAATGGGTGAGTGAGCTTTCTAAAGCAATTAAGGAAGATAAAAAAATACTTTTCGAAGGCGCTCAAGGTATTATGCTTGATATTGATTACGGTACATATCCGTTTGTTACAAGCTCAAACCCTATAGGCGGCGGTGCGGCAACGGGCAGCGGAATAGGTCCTACGCATATTAAAAATGTTATCGGCGTTACAAAAGCCTATGTTACAAGAGTCGGTGAAGGTCCTTTTATTACTGAATTGACCGATGAAATCGGAGAAAAAATCAGAACAATCGGGGCTGAATTCGGGACTACTACCGGCAGACCAAGACGTTGCGGTTGGTTTGATGCTGTTTTGTCAAAATATTGCGTGTTGGTCGGCGGTTTAACTCAAATGGCTATCACAAAAATAGATGTATTTAACAATTTCGATGAAATTAAAATCTGTGTTGCATATAAAGACATAAGAAACGGTCAAATATATAAAGACTATCCCACGAATATCAACATACACAAGTATTTAGAGCCTGTTTATGAAACGCTTAAGGGCTGGAAGTCTGATATTTCAAATATTAAATCCTTCTCGGATTTGCCCGAAAATACTAAATCGTATCTTAAAAAAGTCGAAGAACTCGTAGGAATCCCCGTTAAAATTATCAGCGTGGGTCCTGACAGAGAACAGACCATTATTTTGGAAAATCCTTTTAAATAGATTCGCCCAATATGTGAACTCTTATAGTATTCACATTCCCCGTCATTAATTTGGGAGATGAGTTTACTATTACTATTTCATCCCCTTCCTTGAAATGAGCTTTTTCTATTAGTTTTTCATCTATTTTCTTAAATAATTTTTCATCTAAAATATTATTGTATTCGTCAGCAACATAAGTAAATACACCCCAATATAAGTTTAATTGACGGGCTGTTATAATTGAAGGTGTTATTACTATAATCGGTACCGAAGGTTTTAATTTCGATATTATACGAGGAGTATATCCGTTTTCCGAAAATATTAATATGCCCTCCGCATCCATATTTTTAGCTATTTGTACACTGCTGTTTGATATCGCTTGTGATATAGGATTTAATTCCCGTATAAGTTCAATATCTAAATCTGTTTTGAGATAAGAACTTTCTTCAACCGTTTGTGCTATTATATTCATCATTTTAACAGCCTCTATAGGATATTTGCCTGAAGCGGTTTCTGCCGATAACATTATTGCATCCGCTCCGTCATATATTGCATTCGCAACATCACTTGCCTCAGCTCTCGTCGGTATTGGCTCTTCTATCATTGATTCCAACATCTGTGTGGCTACTATACAAGGTTTTTTGTGTTTGTTAGATAATTCTATTATCTTCTTTTGTGCTATTGGTACCTCTTGTGGTGACATCTCTATTCCTAAATCACCCCTTGCTACCATTATCGCATCAGATTCAATAATTATCTCCTCTAAATTATCAAGTGCCTGTGGCTTTTCTATTTTCGCAATTATGGGAATTTCATTTTCGCCGTACGCTTTTGTGTAATATTTCGCACACTTTATGTCTTCTGCTTTTCTCACAAATGACAGTGCTATATAATCGGCTTTTTCTTCAACCGCAAACTTAATGTACTCTTTATCTCTTGCCGTAACTGCTTCAAGACTTGCCTGAGCTCCGGGTAAATTTATTCCTTTTCTCGGTTTTATTACTTCTCCGTATAAAACTTCCGTATATACTTTATTGTTTTCTATTTTTTTTACTACTAATCCGATTTTTCCGTCATCTAAGAGTATTTTTTCTCCTACTGCCGCATCCTTAGCTATTCCTTCATAATCTACGGGAATTATTCCGTTTTCTTCATTAGTCGTATGTTCTAAAACTATTTCCTCGCCTTTTCTTATTTCGATAGGCGCCTTTAATTCTCCTACCCTTATTTTGGGACCTTGTAAATCAATTAATACCGGTATATTTATATTTAATTCTTTTTCTATTTCTCTTATATAATCAATTTTTTCCTTATGTTCTTCTTTCTTGCCGTGAGAAGTATTGATTCTGAACATTGTTACACCTGATAACACCAATTCTTTTATGATATCTTTAGTATGGGTTGTTGGTCCTAACGTCGCAACTATTTTAGTTTTTGTCCTTATATTATCCATTTACACTTCCCCCTTTATACTTAATTTTATATTTTAATTATATATTTTGCTGATTTTAAAATCCAATGTTTACAAGTGTTTTGAAGATTTTCTTTAAGAAATGTTACAAAAATGATAAAAATTTGAACTAAAAACTAAAGTTAAATTTTAAATAGCCGATAAGTATAATTGTTAGGTTAATGAAAACCTTAAAGTGTAAATAGTTGTTCTTAAAGGATTCCCTGTTATGAAATTTATGAGAAGAGTACTTGTGCTTTTTAGCGCATTAATTTTGTTGAGTTTATCTAATGTAGCATTCGCTACAGATTTCACAGCTAATACTAAACAACCTGTTTTAACTGCAGCTTTGGAAAAATTAGAAGCTATGAATAATACAAAAGTTTTGAACGTTATTAAAGGTCAAAATTCTACAAACAGACCGATAAGAATTATGTTCAGAAACTTAGAAGCTTTAGGTTACGGTACTTGTGAAGCGGTTACTGCTAAAACAGCAGAAGGTAATCTTGTTATATTAATCAGTTCAAATTATAAAACAGCTCCTGTTGAAGCAGTTGCTTGTTTAATCGCTCACGAATCAGTTCATCATGAAAATACAAAAACTTATGATGAAGAAGTTAGAGCTTGGACTTGTGAAGTTCAAACTTGGGTGGCTTTCACAAATGTTAATCCTTCTTTAAAAGTTTCTGATTCTAAATTAGTTAAAAGATTAAACTACTTATCAAAATTATATACAAAAGACGGTAATCAAATGACTTCTATAGCTAACATTATAGCTAACAACCCCGCTTATTCTTCTTTAAAAAGATCTTAATCTTTGCTCCTGATTTTCATAACACAATCCTTACAACTGAATTCAACAAGATATTCCTTGTTGAATTCGTCTATTAAGACGTAGGGTTCTTTATACTTATTTATAGGTGTTTGTTTGGGACATAATTTTAATTGATTTTTAATACAATATTTTGAGGTCATTAAATCTTTATCTTTTGTTTTAAGCCCTGTTTCAAGCGCATACTCTTTTATTATACAGCCTCTTTCTTTGTAAAATTCGGCTGCTTTCTCGTTATATATATTGGCTTTATAGTCTAATTCTTTTATCGGATACTCAACTTTTTTTATTGGTTTTTGTTCATATCTTTTGTAATTTTTTATTATTATATCTTTTAATTTTGATGTTAATTTTCTTCTTATTTCATTTATTCTTGCAACTTTTATAAACGGAATATTGTCGATTTTTATATCTGTTTCCTCCGCTTTAAATTCCGTATTACCGGATTTAGTCAGCTGTATTATTAAAGTATTAATTGCTTTTTCTTTATTTATTGCCGGTTCATAATTTTTATCAGTTAAATAACAGGCGCTGTTGCCTTTATTATCATCTATGATAAACATATAATCATTTTTTGTTTCTCTGACCTTGATTTTAACCGGAATCTTCCTCTCTAAATTACAGTTTTTTATTTTATCTTCAAATTCTTTATCATAATTTCTGTATATTTTTATACCCTCTTTTATTCCTTTTATGGATGCGGGGTATATAATATTTCCGTCAGTTACATTTATATTTGTTCCTTTTAATTCATTATTTTCATCAAAAAAGCAGATGCCGTCTCCGTTATTGAGCATGGTTGTATTGAGTGAAAAGTAATTTTTTTTCACAAATTTAACCACTCCCACATATTCTCCGATGGATGAAGTGTAGTCTATTGTTGCAATATCTTGTTTTTTTCCTTCAAAATTAAATAAGCTGTATCCTCTGTTGAAGGTTTTATTAACATCAGGTTCAAAGTCTTGGATTGATTCTCCGTCAGATGAGCGTTTTAAACCATAATTATTTAATATCTTATCTATTGCCTGTCTGTAATATGCCGTATTGTTTATGACATATGTTTCATTTTTTAATCTTCCTTCAATTTTAAATGAAGTTACTCCGTTCAATATTAAATCTTCAAGTTTTTCCGATAAATTCAAATCTTTTAAACTTAATAAATGTTTGTTTCTGATTATGGTTTTCCCATTTGCATCCTTAAGCGTATATTTTCTTCGGCAAGGCTGTGCGCATTCTCCACGATTAGCGCTTCTTTTTCCTATTGCATAACTTAAATAACATTGACCGCTGTATGACACGCATAATGCACCATGTATAAAACATTCCAATTCTATATTCGCGGATTTCCTTATTTCTTTTATTTCATCTAAACTTAATTCTCTCGGTAATATTACTCTTGAAATACCGGTTTCTTCCATAAATTTTATTTTTTCTGCCGTATTATTATGGCATTGAGTGCTGGCTATAAGTTTTATAGGCGGTAAATTACATTTTAATATCCCCATATCCTGAATTATTATTCCGTCAGCGCCTATTTTATAAAGCTTATTTATAAGCTTTTCCATTTTGCTTATTTCGTCATCTTTTAATATTGTATTTAATGTAATATATATTTTTACATTGTATATGTGGGCAAAATTAATAACTTCAGCTATATCTTCAAGTGAATTGCCGGCTTGTACCCTTGCTCCGTATTTAGAATAACCTATATATACGGCATCAGCACCTGCTTTTATTGCTTGTATTGCCGTATTTTTATTATTAGCAGGAACTAAAAGTTCAAATTCTGATGCTTTCAAGCTTGTTTTTAATTCCCTGTCTGATTTCAAGTTCATCTACCCCTAATCTTGTTAATGCTTTCATCGCAACTGAATCGGGTTGATTGCATATCGCAATTAACAAATCATCTGCAGTCGTTTTTGATTTATTCTGTGATTTCGCTATATTCCAAGCATCCTCAAGTATTAATTTCGCTCTTTGACTGAAGGTGATTTCTCCCGTTGATGAATAGTCATCGGTTATTCCTATTAATTCCTCTATTACTTCACGGGCATCTTTTACTATTACACCTAAATCTCTTAATACTTCAGCAGCTATACTGTTAGCTTCCAATACTATTCCTAATAGTATTAACTCTGAACCTACCGTTGAGTTGCCTATTCTCCTCGCTTCCTGCTTCGCAAGCCTCATTATATACAATGTTTCATTGACTTGCTTCTCTATTGGCTGCATTATTTTTTCTTCCAATAAATACTCATTTACATTCAGTTCTTTTAATATGTTGTATGCTATACCTTTTTTTGATTTTAAAATGCCTAATATTATATGCTCGGGTAATATTGATGCATAACCTTCTTCTCTTACTATATCTAATGCACACATTAATGTTTTTAGTGCATTCGGTGTGAAAATTATTTGCCTGTCCCCAAATTCCGCTTGCCTTGAGGATATTTCTTTTAGTTTGCTTGAAAAAGTTTCCGGTGTTATTCCAAAACCTGACAGTGTCTTATTTAATTCGGATTCACTATCTTCTAATATAGATTGCATTATCTGTTCCGTACCTAATATCTCATAATTTGAGGTGGATAATTTAGCTATTGCTCTGTCAAATATTTTTGCACTGTCTGAACTTTCTAATATTGAAAGTATACTTTCCGATTTGTCATTTCTTCTTCTTTTTTCAATTTCTTCAGGATGTTTCACTTTTTTTGGTTTATTTGCCGATAAAATGTTATAGAACATTTCCTTCATTTTATCTACATCTATTCCTCTTGATTTTAATACATTTACCAATTCTAACTTCGGATAATCCCAAATGGCTAAAAATATATGCTCGGGTTTAACATATGAATTGCCTAATAACTTAGCTATATCAAGAGTTCTGTTAAATATATCCTTTGAAGAATCACTGAATACAACAAATTCTACGGGATTTATAACGGCTCTTTTATTTAAAATTTTTTCAATCTCTTTTTTTATTTCATTTATTTCAACCTTATATATCCCTAATGTTTTTACAATTATACTGTTAGAATCATTTAACAATGATATCAGTAAATGTTCGGGATATATTTTCTCATGATTCATTTCAATAGCTCGTATCTGAGCTGATTTTACTATATCTATCGCTTTTTCCGTAAACTTTTCAAACAATATTGTATTCCTTAAGTTCCTTTGTTAGTTAATTCTATCATATAACTATATTTTTGTAATCAGATTTTTTATACTTCTAATGATTTTTCATTTAACGGCTGAGTTATCATTATGCCTTCTCCGCCTATAAAATTAACTTGACTGCCGTCTAAATATAAATAGATTTTTTTCCCTTTTGTGTTCGCTAATGATGTTTTAATTAATTGCATCATTCTTGAATATACACTGTCAGTTCCGCCGCCGTATTGAAAATCCGAATTTAAATCTATTATTACTTCTTTACCTTTTTGTTGTATCTTCAATAATTTTGTTCCCGCAGGTATTTCACTGTATGCGCCTGTTGATTTTTCCACAATATTAGGACCTTTTAAAAGTTCCTTTATTGCGTATTCCAATTTATCTTCCCCTTTTGGTAATTCTCTTTGTACTTTTTTATATATTCCGTTTGAATGAGAATCTAATGCGAGAAAATATACGGTTACGGTTTCTTTTGTTTCTAAAGACTCCTTATTAGGTGTTTCAGTATTCTCTTTAACACGTATTTCAGGTTCTTTCGTCATTGTTTTTATTGAGCTGCTTTGAGTATTTATGTTTGCTATTAAACTTTGTATTTCATTGCCGTACTTCTCTTTTATAAAAAAGAAACTTAACAATAAAAGTATCAATATTACTATTTTTGAAAACTTACTCATTTTACCCGCCATAATTCTTGTTTATTTTAAATATTCCGTTTGTTTTTATTATATTATTTTCTATTTTTGCTTCTTTTATATAAATTTTAAAGTATTTCCCTTTTATATTATCCAATTCGTATGATATAGGATTTATTTTTTCGGTCAATAAATTTGACATGCTATCATTAATTATATTACTTTTTGAGTTAAAAGTGATATTTTTTAACTCTATTTTATTATTTTTTGCTTCAATATCAGCTTTAAACTTTATTTTAAAACTCCCAAAGAATGTTTTTATCGGAATTTCAAAATTAAGTCTATTCTCTGACAATTGTATTTTGGGTGATTTAAGTTCAAATAATCCCGTTGAATTTATTATTGAGCTGATTTTGTTTAATTCTTTTTGAAATTCTTTTGAGTTAATTGTGTTTAGCAAATCTTCGTTGGTAATTGTGCCTTCATATTTAAACGCTATATCGTCAGGATAGTATACCTTGTTATTTTTATAAATTATTTTGTTCATGGGACAAATTGTTTCCGCATTAAAATCGGACATTGAAAATCCCTTATAAAATATATTTTTGTTTGATATCTTTAGACTTTTAAACTCTCCGTTTTTCAAGCCCTTTAAATTATATATTTCTAACTCAACCCTGAAGCCTTTGCTTATTTCTTTATTAAGTTCTGTTTGTATGACCTTTTCTATTGTTTTTTGAGATAAAAAATTAAATCCCGTTATTTTGTTTATTATATTCTCTTTTGCGGTATTGCCTTTCGTATTACATATTATTTCACAATTGTCTTTTGTATATGCAATGTTCCCAGTTAAAAATATTATTATTAACCCTATTAATATTGTTTTATTCATATTAAGACTTTCTTTGGCTGTATTATATCTTCCTTTGCATTCGCTATGGCTATGATTTTTTCATCTTTTATTAATAATAAATCACCATTTAATGAAGTTCTGTTTTTAAATTTATTTCCGTTTAATAAAATTTTATATTCCTCTTCATTAACTTCAAGTGTGGGCATTTTTATTATATTCTGCGGATTTATAATATGATTTTTTATAAAATCAGGGTCTGTTTCATCGGTTATATTTAATGAATCTTCAATACACATTCCCGAGGATTTTATTCTTGTCAAATCAGTCATAATTGCGCCGGTATTTAACATTTTGCCTATATCGTTTACTATAGACCTTATATAGGTTCCTTTTGAACATTCTATATCCAAAGTTAACGTATTTTGTTCAGAGTCAAATGATATTATTTCATTTCTGTATATCGTTATATCCCTTTGGGGAATATCATTCGGAATATCTCCCTTTCTTGCAAGTTCATAAAGCCTTTTACCTTTATAGTGAACTGCGGAAAATACGGGAGGAATTTGTTTTATTTCTCCGATAAAGCTTTTTTTTACTTCCTCTATTTCTTTTAAATCGGGTATTTTGTCCGAATACCTTTTTATATCTCCTTCATTGTCGTAAGTGTCTGAAATATATCCTAAGCACATTGTAACTCTGTATGCTTTTTCTTGAGGTAAATAATCAATTAATTTTGATGCTTTACCGATAGCAATAGGTAAAACACCCGTTGCTAAAGGGTCTAATGTTCCAGAATGTCCTATTTGCTTTATACCCGTGATTTTCCGTAATACGGATATAACTTTATGTGATGTTATTCCTCTCGCTTTATTTATATTCAAGAATCCGAACATTAAAATTAAATCTCGCCTCTTGATATTTTATTTATAATTTGTGTAACGTTTGAACCTCGTTCTAACGAATCATCGGGAATAAATCTTAATTCGGGAGTGAGTCTTAATCTTACTTTCTTACCGACTTCATATCTTATTTTAGATGTATTTTCGGTTATGGCTTTTATTGTATTTTTTTTCTCTTCTTCAGGGGCAAATACGGAATAAAAAACTTTAGCATAAGAATTATCATGTGAAATTTCTATGTCGGTTATAGATACAATACCTTGTATTCTTGAATCTTTCAATTGCTTTTGTATTATATCAGCAATTTCTTTCATTAACGTTTTTCTTACTCGTTCGTTTCTTAAAGACATAGATACCTCTAATTTAGACTAATATTTGACGTTCAACTTCTTCCGTTGTCGAAACTTTTATAATATCGCCCTCTTTTATATCATTAAATTTATCAAATGAAATACCGCATTCAAAGCCTTGAGCCACTTCTTTTACATCATCTTTGAATCTCTTTAACTGATCAATTTGACCTTTAAATATTTCAATGCCGTTTCTTTCTACTATAGCCGTTTTATTTCTTGCTATCTTACCTTCTGTTACGTAACAACCTGCAATTTTTGTTGTTTTGCCTACCGTAAACACTTGTCTTACTTCAGCTTGACCTAATGCTATTTCTTTAATTTCGGGTTTTAATAAGTTTAGCATTGTTTGTTCCAAATCTTCAAGTACCTGATAAATTATGTTGTATTTCTTTATGGTTACGCCTTCTCTTTCGGCAGCAATTTGTGCATTTGCATCTTCTTTAACCGTGAAACCTAAGATTATGGCATTACTTGCACTTGCAAGCATAACATCCGCTTCGGAGATATCTCCTACACCTACGTGTACAATTTTGGTTATGATTTCTTTTGATTCAAGTTGAGATACCCCTTGTGATACAGCTTCTGCACTGCCGTGAGTATTGGCTTTTATTATTAAATTTAAATGCTTTATTTCGCTATCGCTATTGCCTATCTGTTCATTTCTTATATGAGCCGGTTTCATGCTGTCAAGTTTAGTATTTCTTTCTTTTTCTTTTCTCTCTTGACATATAGCTCTCATGACTTTTTCATTTTCAACCGCTTCAAAAGTATCACCTGCTTGAGGTACTTCGGTTAATCCTAAAATTTCAACAGGTGTTGAAGGAGGTGCTTCTTTAATCCTTTCCCCTGAATCAGATAAAAGTGCTCTTACTTTTCCGCATACACTTCCAACAACAAAACAATCTCCGGTATGAAGTGTTCCGTTTTGTACCAATATCGTTGCAACAGGACCTTTACCTTTATCAAGTTTTGCTTCAATTACAACACCGGTTGCCATTGCTGATTTATTTGCTCTTAAATTCTGTACTTCTGAGAGTAAAAGTATGTATTCCAACAATTCGTCTATACCTTTACCTTGAAGTGCGCTTACTTTAACGCAAATTGTATCTCCGCCCCATTCTTCGGGTACTAAGCCGTATTCCGTTAATTGCTGCATAATCTTATCAGGATCCGCACCTGCTTTATCTATTTTATTTATTGCAACAATTATAGGTACTTCGGCAGCTCGGGCATGGTTTATGGCTTCTATTGTTTGCGGCATTATACCGTCATCTGCCGCAACAACTAATATTGCTATATCCGTTGCTTTTGCCCCTCTTGCCCTCATCTCGGTAAATGCTTCGTGCCCCGGAGTATCTATAAATACAATTTTCTTATTTTTATTATCTTGTAAATATACGGTATATGCACCTATTGATTGGGTTATACCACCAACTTCCGTTGCAACTATTTTATGCTTTGATGCTCTTATTGAGTCAAGAAGTGTTGTTTTACCATGGTCAACGTGCCCCATAATACTAATAACAGGGGCTCTTGTTTCTAAAAGTGATTCATCCACGTCTTTTATGGCTTTTTCTTTTTCTTCTTTTTCAAGTTCTTGTTCTATATATTCATCTAAATCTTCTTCAAGTGTTTCTAACTCAAAATTTTCACATATTTTCTTTTGAGTTTCTACTGAGATAATTTCATTTACGGTTGTTAATATGCCTTGCATCATAAGATATTTAACTATCTCAGAAGGTGCTTTTTTTATCTTATCCGCTAATTCACCGACTGTCAGCGGTTTATTAATTACAACCTGTTTTACTGTTTCTGTTTCCGATAAGTCTTTTGATTTTTTCTTATGCTTTTGAGATATTGTTTTTTCAAGACTGATTAATTCTTGTTCTTCTTCTTTATTTTTATACTGTTTCTTCTTCTCTTTTTGACCGCGTTTTTTAAATTGAGAATTGCTTGAGGGCTTACCTTCATATATTTCCTGAGAAATTATATGATGCCTTATGGGTTTTTTATTTTGAATATTTTTATCATTTTTTTCTTTATTTATGTCGCTTTTCGGTTTATCTTCCTGAGCTTTTCTTTCAATGAAAGGCTTTTTATCAAAACGTTCTTTTGCCTCTGTTCTATATTGATTTTCATTTTGAGGACGTCTGTAACCTTGAGAAATTGGTGAATCTTTTTTTATATCTCGTTTTTCATTATCTTGTCTTTGTCTGTTTTGTATTTCTTGACGTTTCTTTTGACTGTTACGATTATTATATTCCAATAATGAACGTATTTGAGGTAAATTATCTTTTTGATTGGTTTCTTCAGTTTTTGTTTTTATATCAATTTCGGTTGTTGTTTTTTCTTCTTTTTTTTCTGTTTCTTTTTTATGCTTTATTTGGTTTTTTTCTTCTTCTGCAACTGTTTCGGTTGAATTTTTAGCTTTCTTTATAATAAATGCTTTTGGTTTCTTTGATTCTTCCTTTTCGTCTTTATTTTCCATTGCTTTCTTTATTTTTTCAACCTGACCCGGCAAAAGAGCACTTGAATGTGATTTTACTTTTATATCTAACTTCGTATTCAGATATTCTATAAAATCTTTATTCGACATTGAATATTCTTTTGCTAATTCATATACTCTTTTATTTTCAACCGTCATTATATTTACCCGTTTTTTTATAAAACCTTTATATAATATTTGTAACACAATTTACTTTTTAAGTAAATTGTATAAGTTTTCTTTTATTTCTTCAGGTACTTTTGTTTTTAAAGAAGCTTCTATTTTCTTTTTTTTCAGGGCTTTTTCAAGACATTCTCTATTTTTACATATGTAAACAGAACGACCTGTTATCTTACCTGTATTTATTTCAATTTCGTTTGTTTCGTAATTTTTTGTTATCCTTATCAGATCTTCTTTCTTTTTATATTCTCTGCAATATGTGCATTGTCTTAGGAATTTTCTTGAATCCTTCAAACCCTTATTTCCTTTTCTTTATTATTTTTTATTATTTCATTAAGTAATTTTTTTTCACATTTGTCCGTCAAATAATTATACAATTTTTCTTTTGCATAATTCAGTGTGGAAGCAGTAGATGTAATCACATATTTATTTTTATCTTCACTTATTATAAAATCATCATCTTCATTTTCATATTCATTATTTGTTATTAAATCATTTTTGTTTATTGCTATAGTGTATGAATATAAATCTGACAAGTTAACTTTATCTCTGTCTAATTGACCGTTTGCTGCGCTTTTATATATGCTTGTAATGTCGTCATCAAGTATTGATATAAAAGCTTGCATATCACAGCTTTGAAATCCGTTAAAGAATTCTAAAACACTATAATTATTTCCTTTAATTTTTAATTTTAAACCTAAGATTCCTATGTATAATCCCGCATATTGTTTTATATCATCCAAAAGAGGATAAATAACCTGATTTAATATATTTCTGATAAGTAAATCACTGACTGTTTCAGTTAAGGTATTTATTTCCTCATATTCCTTATAGTTTATTCTTTCTAAATTAATTAACGGAAGTGCATTATACCCGTCCGTTACAAAATATATATATACAGTTTGCGCATCTATAAAGTTTTCTATAATTATTTTTTCATTATTATTCTCAAAAATTTCCTGTATGCCTCTTTTTGCTGCAGAAAAGGTATTATACATATTTTCCGTGGTTGAATTAAGTGATAAATCATTCCTTATTATTAGAGGAAATTTGGAATTTCTAACATATTCAACGGCAAGGTTTTCTCTGTCGAAAATCCCAAACTTAGGTGTATTAATTTTTAATTTATACATTATTTTTTTTGCAACACTGTTAAAAAATGTTATTCTCGCTGCTTCTGCAGACGGAGCAAAAATACTGAATCCTTCCTGCTTTAGTATGTCTGCTATACCGTTGATTATTGAAATCGGAGATGTTGCTATTGTAAATTCAACTTGATTATACTTTATAAAATCACTGATTGAGTTTATATCGTTTTCTTTTATGTTAACGGATATAAATCCGCAATCACTATAACTGTCGGAATCCGTTACATATATATCATTATACTTATCTGATTGTTTTAAATACTGCGCAAGTAAAACGGCATTTAAATCAGAGCCTGCAATTAAAATATTCATATGGTTTTAATATCTTTTCTTAATATCTCTGCACCTTTTAAATATACATGTTTTATTTCTTTTTGGGCAAGATTTGTATTAATTACTATAAGAATTCTTAAGCATTTTCTTAATGAATTTTTTATTTCCATTTCGCTAAAACACATCATAGGTACGGTGGCAAAATCTTTAATTTCTTCTCTCGCTATTTTTGCCGGATAAACACAATCTATATCCGGAGTTAAAGTAAAAATTACGTGTGATATATCTTCATTTAAATAATCATTATTCTTTTTAATCGTATTAATTAATTCTACAACCGCTTTTCTTACGGATTCTTCAGTGTTTGAATCTACGGTAATAGCACCTCTTATACCTCTTTGATACATTTTACTCTCCAACTTCCATATCGGGTTTTATTTTTGCTCCGTTTGCATAGTCGTATGCACTCATTATTCCCTTACTTTCGGGTTTTACTTTCGTTATTAATATACATCCTTCTTTTGTTCCTATTTCAATGCCGTCTTTTGATACTTTTACTATTTTTGCGGGAGATGAAAATTTTGAGTCCGTTAATCTTGTTTCCATAATTTTAACGGTTTTTCCGTTTAAAATAGTGCAAGCTGTCGGAAATGTAAGCATTGAGCGGATTTGATTGTGTATTTCTTTCGCAGTTTTTGTCCAATCAATCATTGCGTCATTCTTATTAAATTTTTTTGCTGTCGTGGCTTCATTGGGATTCTGTTTTATCGGTTTAATTTTATTTAAGTATAATCCTCTTAAAGTTGAACATATTATCTTTGGTGATTTTTCACTTATTTCTTTTGTTAATTCCAAATCCGTCATATTCTCGTTAATGTCAATTTCTTCAACTTCACATATATCACCGGCATCTAATTCCAAGACTGTTAGCATTGTTGTTATACCCGTCTTTTTATCTCCGTTATACAAACACCTTTGTATGGGGTTTGCTCCTCTGTATTTCGGCAATAGTGAGGCATGTAAGTTAACTGTTGAATACTTCGGTATTTTTAAAACTTCTTCGGATAATATTTGCCCGAATGCAAATGTTACGAAAAAATCAGGTTTTAGTT
This sequence comes from Candidatus Gastranaerophilales bacterium, assembly GCA_947625345.1. Classification (GTDB taxonomy): domain Bacteria; phylum Cyanobacteriota; class Vampirovibrionia; order Gastranaerophilales; family Gastranaerophilaceae; genus Avigastranaerophilus. The sequence goes on along the minus strand of CANQNX010000008.1, from coordinate 25,370 downwards.
CTTTTAATTTATTTATCAGACCTTCATCTTTACTTATTTTTTCAGTTTGAAAAACAGGAATGTTATTATTTAATGCAAAAACTTTAACGGGAGGCGGTGTTAGTTTATTACCCCTGCCTTTTGGTCTGTCAATTTGAGTTACAACGGCTAATATATTTATGTCTTCACACTTATTTAGTTCGTCTAAACTCTTTACCGCAATTTCGGGAGTTGCCATATACACTATGTTAATCAACGGGTTTCTCCTCATTTTGTACGGTATTTTGTATTTCTTCTTCCATTTCTTTTTCGTCTAACAGATAATTTGCATCTATAGGATTCAATCCTTTTTCGGTAAGTATTTTATCCGCTTCAAATCTGTTTCTTGAATGGTCTATAAATAATATACCTTCCAAATGGTCAAATTCATGTTGTATTGCTCTTGCAAGTAAACTGCCGTCATTTACTTCAATTATAAACGGTCTGCCTTTTATATCCAAAGCCTTTACTTTTACATATTTGTGTCTTCTTACATTCGTGTATGCATCGGGAAAACTCAAACAGCCTTCATATGAATTTATTGCACCTTCTGTTTTTAATATTTTGGGATTTATAAATGTTATAGGATTCATCGACTTTTGATCAACACCCGTATCTATAACAAATACTCTTAAATTTTCTCCTATTTGAGGTGCGGCAAGACCTACTCCGTTTAATGAATACATTGTATCATATAAGTCTTCCACCAAAATTTGTATTTTTTTTGATATTTTATGTACTTCTTTTGATTTTTCTCTTAAGGATTTACTGCCGTATTTTACAATTTTTCTTATTGACATTAACTATTTCCCTTCACCTGTTTTTGCATATCTGTTTAATATTATCATTACAGTAGATATTATAACAGCATAAAAGAAATATTTTATGGTATCAGATGCTGCAATGTATGTTGATAATAAGCCCATTAATATTGAAAATATTACAAGTAATAATACGGCTTGATTTTGTGATAAGCCTATTTTTAATAATTTATGATGAATGTGTTCCGCATCCGCAACAAAGGGAGATATCCCTTTTAATATTCTTCTTACGGAGGAAAATGTTATATCTATAATTGGCACTGATAATATTAAAAGAGGAATATACATTTTTATATCATTAGTTTTCATTTGATACATTATAGAAAGTGTAGACAAAAGAAAACCTGCAAATAATGCTCCCGAATCTCCCATAAATATTTTTGCGGGATGAAAATTGTACGTTAAAAATCCAAGCATAGAGCCTGCTAAAATGAAGGCTATTAAGCTGCTTACTATGTCTGATGGAGATAAACTGATTGCCATTAAGCCTAAAGATACCGAGCTTATTGTTATAACCGAGCCTGCTAAACCGTCAACTCCGTCTATAAAATTTACGGCATTGCTTATTCCCACAATCCAAGCGACCGTGGCAAAATATGAAAGTATAGGGTTTATATGAACTAATCCTATGAAAGGTATAAATATATTTGAGATTTTTACTCCCAAAAAGAATACGATAGATGCAATTGTTAATTGAATAGTGAATTTAAATTTTGCTTCTAAGCCGTAAATATCATCCGTAAGTCCGAGTAAAAACATTAAAGAGCTGCCTAATAACAAACCTGACAGAAGTGAACGATAAGGATAATAACTTAATATTATTAATGCAAAAAATGATAAAATTGTGCAAATCCATATTGCGGCGCCGCCTAATCTCGGTATGGGATGTGAGTGTATTTTCCTTTCGTTTGGTAAATCCATTAAGCCGTTTTTTTCGGAATAAGATATAACGAACGGAACTATAAACAGTCCTAAAATAAAGGCTATTACAGTTCCTATTATATTAGCTTCGGATAATTGTACTAAAGTCATAATTAATCCTTATAAAGCGGGTATTTTTTGCATAAATTTAAAGAACGTTGTCTTAATTCTTTAAGTTTTTCTTCATCATTAGTGTCGGAGATTTTAACTGCTTCTGCTATTATTTTACCGACTTCTTTCATGTCTTCTTCTTTAAATCCTCTTGTTGTTGCAGCAGGGGAACCCAATCTGACACCGCTTGTTACAAAAGGACTTTGAGGGTCGTTCGGTACAGTATTTTTATTTGCGGTTATTCCTGCTTTTTCAAGAATGTTAGCTATATCTTTACCTGTTTTATTTAATTTTCTTAAATCTAAGGTCATAACATGATTTTCGGTGCCGTTACCGACTATATCCAAACCTTCATCCATTAATGATTGAGCTAAAGCTTTTGCATTTAAAACGACTTGTTTAGCGTATGCTTTAAAATCTTCAGACAAGGCTTCTTTTAAAGCTACTGCTTTTGCGGCAATAATGTGTTCTAACGGCCCGCCTTGAATGCCGGGGAAAACAGCTTTATCTATTCCTTGAGCATGTTTTTCTTTGCACATTATAATTCCGCCTCTCGGACCTCTTAAGGTTTTGTGGGTTGTTGTTGTAACAAAATCAGCATAAGGAAACGGACTCGGATGTTCTCCCGTTGCCACTAACGCAGCTATATGAGCAATATCCGCCATTAAATATGCACCGACTTCGTCTGCTATCTCTTTGAATTTTTTAAAATCTATTATTTTTGAATAGTTGCTTGCACCGCAAATTATTAGTTTCGGTTTATGTTTTAAAGCAAGTTCTCTGACATTTTCATAATCTATTTCACCTTGTGAATTTACACCATAAGAAACTATATTAAAATATAATCCGGAAAAGTTAACGCTTGAACCGTGTGAAAGATGACCGCCATTAGATAAATCCATACCCATTACGGTATCACCGGGCTTTACCGCATATAAAAATACTGCCATGTTAGCTTGAGCACCGCTGTGAGGTTGTACATTGGCATGCTCGGCATTAAATAATTTTTTTGCTCTTTCTACAGCTAACTCTTCTATTTTATCTATATTTTCACAACCGTTATAAAATCTTTTATAGGGTTTACCTTCGGCATATTTGTTTGTTAATACCGTTCCTGAAGCTGCCATTACAGCTTTTGACGTAAAATTTTCACTCGCAATTAATTCTATTGTATTTTGTTGTCTTTCTAATTCTTTTTCTATCAGTTCCGCAACTTCGGGGTCTGTTTTTCTTATTGTTTCTATTTCCATGTCAGTACCTCTTTTTGTCTTTTTTAAATTATAACTTAATATGAAATTCTTGTAAAAAAAAGTAAAAAAGTTTGAAATTTTTTTACTATTCCGTAAAATTGTATTGTTGAAATTGCGCACGGAGTCCTTAGGAGTATATTCTTGACTAATTATTACAACAAAGATTTTTATAAAGTTTTAGGTGTGGCTCACAATGCATCTGAGGAGGATATTAAACTTGCATACAGAAAATTAGTAAGACTTTATCATCCCGATGTTTCAAAGTCTGAAGATAATATTTCGAAATTTAAAGAAATACAACAAGCTTATGAAGTTCTCACAGATGAAAATCAAAGAAAAAAATATGATATTTTGAACGGATACTATCGTGAATCAATAAAAAAAGAATTTCAAAAAAAATCAGATCAAAATAAAAATGTTTATGATGAATTTATTAAAAAATCTCAGAAAGCTTCAAAAGAAAAAGATATATTCTCCAAATCCATTAATGAAGCTTTAGATAATTTATTTCATACTAAAAAAGATAATACGATTAAAGACAGGGAAGAAAAAGTCGTAATAAACGGGGAAGATATAAATCTTGATATAAATTTGAGCTGTTTTGAGGCGGCAAACGGTACAAACAGAAAGGTAAATATTCTACATACGGGGCCTTGCCCAAATTGCGGCGGAAGAAAATTTATAAACGGGTCTGAATGTCCTATGTGCAAAGGAACAGGTCAAGTTTCCCTGCAGAAGAAAATTAACGTAAAAATACCAAAAGGGGTGACAAACGGTTCCAAAATCAGGGTCAAAAAAGAAGGAAATAAAGGTTTAAATGGCGGAAAAGACGGTGATTTATACCTGATTGTTAAAATAGATAAAGATCCTTATTGGGATACAGAAGGCTTGAATATATTATGTAATATGCCGGTTACTCCTGCGGAAGCTGTTTTGGGGACTGAAATTCATATTAATTTAATGGAAAATAATTTGTCAGTGAAAATTCCTCCAATGACATCTTCAGGTCAAAAATTGAGACTGTCGGGTATGGGGTTATCAAATAAATCCAAAACAAAAAAAGGAGATTTAATTATTACGGTTCAGATTAAATTGCCTGATTCTCTATCTGAAGAAGAAAAAGCCTTATATTCAAAATTGTATAAAATTTCAAATAAAAATATCAGGAAAGATATAAATCATGTCAAATAAGGTGTTAATAAAAGAAATCTTTGAGTCTGTTCAGGGCGAAGGGCCGTATATTGGTGTTAATCAACTGTTTATAAGATTTTCAAAATGTAATCTCAATTGTGAGTACTGTGATACAGATTTTAAAGATGCGAAATTATCTTTTTCAGCTGATGAATTATCTGAAGAAATAAATAAACACTCTAATATTCATTCAATAAGTTTAACCGGCGGAGAGCCATTGTTAGAGGTAGATTTTCTCGCAGAATTACTAAAAAAAATTAATAAAAAAATCTACCTTGAAACAAACGGTACTTTAGTTGAGAACTTAAAAAAAATTGTAAATAATACGGATATAATTTCAATGGATGTAAAACTTCCGTCTTGTTCTAATAATAAACCTTTATGGGCTGAGCATAAAAAATTTATTGAAACGGCACTTAATTACAATAAAGAAATTTTTTTAAAAGTTGTATTTGATGAAAATATATGTGATGAAGAAATTAAAAAAGTAATTGAACTTGCAGCTTTGGGAAATATATTGATAGTATTACAGCCTAAATTTGAAGGTAAGAAAATGAATATACCTCCCCGTATATTATATGAGGTATTTTCAAAGTTTATTAAATTGTATAATAATGTAAGATTAATACCTCAAGTTCATAAGTATTTAAATGTTCAATAGTTTTACAAAGAAATATTGTTTGATATAATGAAAAGAGGAGATTAGCGGAGATAATTTGTGACGGTATCTATAGCAATTACAGGAAAAAGCGGAAGCGGTAAAACTACAATAACAAAAGCTTTATGGCAAGTAATAAGAGAAAAATGTCCGGATAAATCGGTTTTATTATTTGATAATGATTTAACATCCGAATTGGCACACAGTTTCGGACGTGATATAAGGCAAACAATATACGGAATAAGAAGCGGAAAACACGAATATAAAACCGGAATTCCCGAGAATATGACAAAGCAAGAGTACATTGAATGGGCACTTGAGGATATTTTAGTTCCCTTGGATGATAATACGGATATAATTGTGTCGTGGTTAATCGGTTCAAAGGATTGCAGGTGCCCGATTACAAAACAAATTAATGATGCTCTTGTAAAATTGATTAACAGATATGATTTTGTTATTTTTGACTGTGAATTTGACTTGAAATATTTGTATCAGCTTGTTGATATACAAGTTAATGTAACGTTAGTTATTGCAAGACCTAATGAAGCTTCAATACATTTAGCGAAACGTATTGAAGAATACAGTGCAAAATATGCGGCAGGAGAACAATTGGGTATAATTCTGAATAAAGTAAATAAACAGGAAATTGAACCTTTGCTCGCCTTATTAAATAAATATGATTTAAATACTTTAGGTACCATTCCGAAGGATGATAATTTAAAACAAAACCGTATATCAAAAGAGTCGGAAGTAGTTAAAAATGCAATTGAACAGCTGTATTACAGGCTAAATATACCCCAAAATGAGGAATTAAAATGACTGTTATAATGGATGGTAAAAGTTGTGCCGACAAAATTATTGAAAAAATTAAATCAGAAGTCGTGCAATATGATAAAAAACCGACATTAGCCGTAATTTTAATCGGTAATAATCATGCAAGCAGTATATATGTTGCCAATAAACAAAAAAAAGCTGATTATATAGGCTTTAATTCTATTTTAATAAATTTACCTTATGATGTATCTGAAAATAATCTATTGGAACAGATATATAAGTTAAATGATAATCCCGATGTAAATGCAATACTCGTACAACTTCCTTTGCCGAAAACCATAAATCAGCAAAAAATTTTGGAGGCCATTGATCCCATTAAGGATGTTGATTGCTTTACTTCTTATAATTTCGGTTGGCTTGCGTTAGGGTATAATCCGTATGTTGTTCCGTGTACACCCAAAGGTATAATAAGATTGACAGATGAATATAAAATAGACTTAGAGGGAAAAAATATTATTGTTATCGGGCGTTCTAACATTGTCGGTAAACCTCTTTCTCTTCTGTTGGAACAACGCAATGCTACGGTTACGGTTGCTCACAGCAAAACTAAGAATCTGACTGCCTTATCATCATCACAGGATATTGTTATTTCGGCAGTTGGTATTCCTGATTTCATAACGACTGAATATATAAAAGAAGGTGCAGTTGTTATAGATGTCGGAATCAATCGAACAGACAAAGGTATTACGGGTGATGTAAAATTTGATGAAGTAAAAGATAAAGCTTCATTTATTACTCCGGTACCAAAGGGAATCGGGCCGATGACAATTGCAATGTTAATGGAAAATACCCTTGAATTATTTAAAATTCAGCATAGTTTTATAAATTAATAAAACTTAATATTGCTTTTATTATTATTTAAGTATGTTTTTCACTTTTTTCTTTAAATAATAAAAAAATAAATTTAAAAAATTATGTTTAAAAAAACTTGGAATTAGGCATATATATCATGTGTGCACTTATTATAAGAGTCGGGAAAGAATGATTTTAGAATACAAAGTAAATGATTTACATGTTCAGGCTGCTTGGCTCAAAACTCTTTATGATTTGGTTGAAGAGTTAAATTGTAAATGTCAGACATTTATTGATGAGGCATACAATAAGAGTAATAAAAATTTTGACAGAATGAGAACTATAAAGATATATGGCTCTGATACCATGTTAGTTTGGTTTAAACTCCGTATGGAAAGATATTCACACTTTATATTCAGCTTTAACGAACTGCCTGATATCAAGAGTGACTTGTTGGAATAGTTAGGATTTTAAAATACAGTTTTAGACTTTACCGCATTTGCGGTAATTTTTTTATTCTTTTATTGCTTCAAAGGCTATTATATTGTTATCACATATACAAATACTGTCCCTGTATTCCGTATCACTGCAGCCGTCGGTAAAATTCATTTCAACATTTTCAAGACATACTATATCGTCGTCATCATAGTCTTCAACAAGACATCCCGTGGCACAAAATTTCATTGTGCATATTCTTACCTTTTTTGTGCAGGCTTTATTTAGGGCATTAATTAAAGATTTTTTAGGGCTTCTCATAATAAACTCCTCTTTATGAAGAGTATATTATTTTATTTTAAAAATTACATTGCACTCGTCGTTTAATCCTTGATGTTCATAATATATTGATAATAAGGATTATTCGGATATTTTTCTCCTAATTTGATAAGTTTTTCTTTTGAAATAAAACCCATTCTGTATGCAACTTCTTCAAGACAAGCTATTTTTATTCCCTGATTATCTTCAATTGCTTTAATAAATTGGGAAGCTTGAAGCAGAGATTGATGAGTTCCGGTATCAAGCCATGCGAATCCTCTGCCTAATATTTCAACGTTTACTTTACCTTTTTTTAAGTAGGTATTATTTAAATCCGTTATTTCAAGCTCATTACGTTCGGAGGGTTTTTGTTTAAGGACATATTCAACTGCTTTATTATCATAAAAATATAAACCCGTAACGGCATATTTAGATTTTGGTTGAGCCGGTTTTTCTTCTATCGATATGGCTTTATTATTTTTATTAAATTCAACCACACCAAATCTTTGAGGATCTTTTACCTGATATGCAAATAAACTTGCACCGCCTTGTGTTTCTATTTTTTCCGCTGTTTTTTTAAGTAAACATGAAAAATTCGGGCCGTAAAATATATTATCTCCCAAAATTAAGGCAGAACAATCATTTCCTATGAATTCTTTTCCCAATATAAAAGCTTGTGCCAGTCCGTCGGGATGAGGCTGCTCTTTATATGAAAATTTTACGCCTATTTCACTTCCGTCGCCTAACAATTTTTTAAAGTCGGGTAAATCTTTTGGTGTTGAAATAATTAATATATCTTTTATCCCTGCCAACATTAACACTGAAATAGGATGATATATCATCGGTTTATCATAAATAGGTAAAAGCTGTTTTGAAATTGCCAAGGTCGAAGGGTATAATCTTGTACCTGCTCCGCCGGCCAATACAATCCCTTTCATTCACACCTCAATTCAATATATTCTTTTAAAGCGGTTTCCCATTCTCTGCATATTCCGTTATTTTCCATTACGCTGTTTTTAGGGCGCTTTGCAGCTCGTGGAAATTCCTGTGTTGTACATGGTTTTAAATTAACTTTTAAATTACATAATTCAAATATTTTTTTGCTGAAGCCCCACCAGCTCGTTTTACCTGAACCGCATACGTGGTAAATTCCGTAGGGCATATTTTCTTTTAATATTTTTACTATGCCGTTTGAAAGTTCTACCGTCCAAGTCGGGCAGCCTACTTGGTCATTTACTACTTTTAATTCTTCTTTATCTTTTAAACTTATCATTGTTTCTACAAAATTTCTTCCGTGATGACCGTATAACCAACTCGTTCTTGTTATATAGTATTTCTCACATTTTTGTACTTCCTTTTCCCCTTCATATTTTGTTTGTCCGTAGACACTTTGAGGATTAGGTTTATCTGTAGTTAAATATTTTCCCTCTTTTTCACCGTCAAATACGTAATCGGTTGATATATAAACTAAAGTTATTCCTGCTTCCCTGCAGGTTTGAGCTATATTTTTTGTGCCGAGAGTATTTATTTTATATGCCGTTTCTTTATCTTCTTCAGCTTTATCAACGTTTGTATATGCCGCCAAATGGATAACAATATCAGGTTTGTTTTCTTTTATTACTTCCTGAGTATTCTCTAAATTTGTTATATCAAGATTATCTATGTCAGTTTCTATAACTTCATAGCCTTCATCTTCTAAAATCGGACATAAATCTTGCCCTAACATACCTTTAGCACCGGTTACGAGAATTTTCATTGCAATACTCCGACTCTTTTATTTTCTATATTTTTCATCCAATCCTGATGACTTAAATACCAGTCAATTGTAATTTTTATACCTTCTTCAAAAGTTAAAGACGGGCTCCAATTCAATTCACTTTGTATTTTATCGTTGCTTATTGCATATCTTCTGTCATGACCTAATCTGTCTTTTACATATTCGATTGAAGATTCATCCTTGCCCATTGCTTTTAAAATAAGTTGTGTTATTTCAAGATTTGTTTTTTCGTTATGTCCGCCGATATTATAGATTTCACCTACTCTGCCTTTGTGTAAAACCGTATCTATTGCACTGCAGTGGTCATATACATAAAGCCAATCTCTTACGTTAAGTCCGTCACCATATACCGGCACTTTTTCACCTCTTAACAATTTTGATATAAAAAACGGAATTAATTTTTCGGGATATTGGTATGGTCCGTAATTATTTGAACATCTCGTATTTAGTACAGGCATTTTGTATGTTTCATAATAAGCTCTTACCAATAAGTCTGCACTCGCTTTTGATGCAGAATACGGGCTGTTTGGAGCTATGGGTGTGGTTTCATAAAAATATCCTGTTTTACCCAATGTTCCGTATACTTCATCTGTTGAAACCTGTAAATATCTTTCTATTCCTGCTTCTTTTGATGCTTGAAGCAAATTTAAAGTACCTTGTACATTAGTTTCTATAAAAATCTCGGGGCCCGTTATGGATCTGTCCACATGACTTTCTGCTGCAAAATTAACAACGCAGTCAACGTCTGAAATAATATCTCTTACTAATTTTTTATCGCAAATATTTCCGTGGATGAATGTATAATTTTTATTATCTCTTATATCATCCAAATTCTCTATGTTACCAGCATAAGTCAGGGCATCTAAATTTATTATTTTATAATCTTTATATTTTGTAAGAATATGCCTGATAAAACAGCTTCCTATAAATCCTGCACCGCCTGTGACCAATAATTTCATTTTTAATCCTTTATATCTTTGAGTTTGGGTTGTATTTTATCTTTTTCACTTAATATGGGTTCAAAGTCTATTCCCCAATTTATGTTTATATCAGGGTCATTCCATAAAATACCTCTGTCGTGTTCTTTTGAATATTCATTTGAGGCTTTATACATTAATTCTGCGACATCGGATAAAACCCTAAAACCGTGTGCAAATCCTTCGGGAATATAGAGCATATGTTTATTTTCTTCGGAAAGTTTTTCTCCGACCCATTTGCCGAATGTCGGTGAATTTTTTCTTATATCTACGGCAACGTCAAATATTTCGCCCCTTACACATCTTACTAATTTTGCTTGTGCCTTGGGGAATGCCTGATAATGAAGTCCTCTTAAAACACCTTTTGTAGATTTTGAATGGTTATCTTGGTTAAATTCGGTTAATATTCCGTTTTTTATAAATTCGGATTTCTTATATCCTTCAAGAAAAAATCCCCTGTCGTCATTAAAAACTTTGGGTATTACTAATATTACGTCAGGTATTGATAGTTTCTTAAAATCAAAAGGCATAAAATTCCCTCTCTTTTGATTCTATTATACTATAAATAATCTTTCTGTATATTTAATTAATAATTTCAAGTAAAATATTTGTAAACTCAATATCATCAAAATCTATAGAAGAGGTTTTATATAAGTTTCGTCCGGCTTTTACCGTAATAGTATTTAATGCATTCGGTTTTATAAGCATTGTCGGAATATCAATTTTTTGATTATCTCCGTTAATTTTAATTTCGGCTATTTTATTTCCGTTAAAAAATATCTCGGGTGCACTTGCGTATGCGGTTAATACTCTCGATTGATTAAGCCGTTGAGCTTGTATTGTATCTATACCTATTATTGAACCTATTTTAAGTACTACTTTTTCTCCTGCTTTTAAAGCTTTAAGCTTAAATTCTTTTGTGTAAAACGCTCCCATAGAACTTAAACTAAATTCAAAAGCATTAGCACTTCTTGATGAAAAAGAATTATCACCGAGATGTATCATATCAGTGTCTACTATTATGTCTTGAGGTGTAGTTTTTTCAATACCGACTTGTATCGGATTTTTTCCGATTGTATTAAGTGTAAGAGAATAGGGTTTATAACCTGATTTTTCAACCGACATTATTGTAGGTGAATCTATTTTTGTTTGCAGTTTAAACGTTCCGTCTTTTTTCGTAACGGTTTTATAGTCTTTTGACGGTATTTTGATTATTACACCTTCTATCGGAATGTTAGTTTGTGCATCATAAATTTTATTAACATTTTTTTGTTCTTCTTTTTTTATTTCTCCTGTTATTGTATCTGCAAAACACGGTAAACAGGTTAACATTAGTATAATAATAACTGTTATTTTGCGCATAAATCTCAACCTTTTTTGGTAGTTTATATGAGATTTTCGAAAATTGATATAGAAAGTAGTTTAATTTTTTGTATAAATAGTATTAACCTAAAGAATAAAATTTTGTTTGGACATTTTGTATGGCAATCTTTTAAAGTTATGTAAAGATAACTGCTTTTTGAATGCAAATTATTTAGACAAATTCTAAAAAAATAGTTATAATATTTCTGTAAAGTTCATAATTTTTATCTAAGGGGATTTAAATGGGAATTTCAACTGTTGAAAAATCGGAGAATAAAGAATTTTCTCCCAAAGAAATTAGAGAAATGCTCGGTATCGATAATTCACGTATTCAGGAGTTGTGTAAAATCGCTGATATTAAATTAAAGAAAAATAACAGAGGTTTAACATATTTTACTCGTGATGATGCTAAATTACTTCAAACTGTTTCTGCTAATTTCCAAAAAAGTAATGCAGTTTCAGTTCCTTCCAAAAGAACTGTTTTAACCGGTACTAACTCTATTTCTAACGGTTCTATAGTTCAACTTGTTGAAACTCTGAGAAATATTGAAAAATCTATGACAGAAAGAGTTACCGCTCTTTTGGATGAAAAACTTGACGGTATGGACGACGTTGTTATGGAACTCATCAGAGTTAAAACCGAAAATGAAACAATGAGATTTAAAATTAATGAATTAAATAAAGAAAATTATAAACTTAAAAAAGAAATTAATTCATTTAAAAAAGTTCCCTTCGGTTTTTATGCTAAAACTAATACCGAAAACAGTATTTTTTAATTAATAAATTCTACTTTATTGATATTATTTTCTTCATCCCAAAAAACTTTTAAATTATTGGTTATGTTGTGATATGCCATTTGGTTTGCGGATGAGCATTGTATTATGTCGTCAAACTTTAATAGTTTTTTATCTGCAAGATTTTTAACAATATCGCATAAAAGCATTGAACTTCCGGCAATTACTCCGTCTTTGTTTATTAATTTACCTCGATTGTTATATATAATTTGACCTGCAAATTCCTGTTCTTTATTATTTGAGTGCGCCATGGGAAGTGCATCGCTTATTAATAATATTTTCTCAATGGGTCTTTGTTTAAATGTTATTTTTAATACATCATCACTTACATGAAGAGAATCAGCTATCAGTTCCGTATAAATCTCTTTATTCACAAGAGCCTTTACAACCGTTGATTCTCCTCTTTGGGAAAAAGCTCCCATTGCGTTATATAAATGTGTTACTTGATTAATGTATTTAAAATCCGTTCCCGTTGAATGACCTAATGATATTTTAATGTTTTTTTTGTTTAAATATTTTTGAAATTCATAGTTATCATCAAGTTCCGGTGCAATGGTTACAATTTTTATAATATCATCATAAATTGCATCAAATAATTCCACATATAAAGGCAGGATATAATTTTTTTCGTGGATTCCGTTTTTTTGCGGATTTATAAAAGGCCCTTCAAGGTGAATACCTTCTATTTGGGCACTGTGTTTTTTTTGTTTTCTTTTTGCCTCTTTTATTATATTTATTCTTTCTTTTATAACTTCTAAATTATCGGTCATAATTGTCGGAAAAAAAGAGCTTACACCATTTTGGGAAAGTTCCTCCGTAAGGTTTAAAATGTCATTTAAATCGGATTTCATAAAATCCGTTCCGAAGGCACCATGAAGGTGTTGTTCAATTAATCCGTTTGTAATTTTCATTTCTACCTCAATGAATTTATGGCTTCTTTCATATTATTTTGCGAAAAAATGTAGTGTCCTGCAACAAGAGCATCAGCACCTATGTCTTTACAATATTTTGCTGTCTCTGCATTTATTCCGCCGTCAACTTCAATTATGATATCTTTTTTTATCATTGATTTAATTTCTTTTATCTTATCCGCACACTCAGGCATGAATTTTTGACCTCCGAATCCCGGTTCAACGGTCATAACAAGGATTAAATCAATTTTATTTAATATATCTTTTATTTCTTTTGGTTTAGTATCGGGTTTTATGGATACACCGGCTTTTATATTGTATGACTTAATTAAATCAATAACTTCATCAAGTTTGTTTTTAGCTGCTTCATAATGGAATGTTATTATATCTGAGCCTGCTGAAGCAAAATCTTTAATATAATTTTCAGGATTATCTATCATTAAATGAACATCTAAAGGTAATTTTGTAACCTTTCGAATTGATTTAACGACAGGAGCACCTATTGTTAAGTTTGGGACAAAATGTCCGTCCATTACATCTATGTGAATCCAATCCGCTCCGTTTAATTCCAATCTTTTTATTTCGGATTCAAGATTGGCAAAATCGCTTGATAATATTGAAGGAGATATGATTATTTTATTCATTTTTACCTGCCTCAATCAGATTTAATTTTAATATTGCGGTATAAGCTGCATTTTTTTCGGCTTCTTTTTTTGTTTTGCCTTTTCCTGTCCCTAATATTTTACCATGGTATTTTGCAATAACTTCATATGTTTTATCATGTGCCTGCCCTGTTTCATTTATTATTTCATATTCGGGTAAGTCTTTATTTAATCCTTGAGTATATTGCTGTAAAATTTCTTTGGAATTATAGCTTGTAAGCAGTTCATTAAAATTATCATTAATATCATCATATATTTTATATATGAATTTTTTTGCCGTATCAAAATTACAACTTAAATATATTGCTCCTATTATTGCTTCAAAGGAACAAGCTAAAATGGATTCTTTTTGTCTGCCCCCGTCTTTTTCTTCATGAATTCCTATATTTAAATATTTATCTATACTTTTTCTAAATGCTTCTTTTGAAAGAAATTCATCGCTTACTATATAACTTCTTATTTTTGTTAAGTTTCCTTCGTCATAATTTTCAAATTTATTATAAAGATAATTACTTGCACATAATCTTAATACGGAATCCCCTAAGAATTCCAATCTTTCATAATCGGGCATGCCTTCTTTATTTCTTTCAAAATTATATGAAGGATGTGTAAGTGCGACATCAAACAGTTCTAAATTATTTGAGTCTATATTTAAACTTAATAAAAGTTCCTTTATTTCTTTTTCTCTATCCTGTGATAACATAGAGTACTTTCTTAATTAACTCCGTAATTACGGGAAAAGACAAGCCTGATAGTATGAAATATTTAATGTAATAGTATGCGACAGGAACGGAAAATAAATAACTGTCTGCTCTGTCTAAGAAACCCCCGTGTCCCGGCAGTGAATGACCGCTGTCTTTTACACCCGCATCTCTTTTTATAAGAGATTCGGATAAATCACCTAATTGAGCCATTACGGTAACTATAAGACTCAATATAAATGAATGATAAATTGATATTCCGATTAATTTACCAATTATTAATCCGGTGATAACAGCAAATACTCCGCCTGCTACAGCTCCTTCTACTGTCTTTTTGGGACTGATAACAGGTGAAAGCTGATGTTTCCCGAATTTTATTCCGAAAAAATAAGCTGCAATATCCGTTAATAAAATAACAAAAAATATAAATAATAGGAAATACAGACCTTGTTTAAACGTTATATTAAAAAGAGTAACGTCATTCCCCATATTTCTGATAAGGCAGACATGACAAGGCATCCAAGCTATTAAGAATCCGAGTATTGTGGTTGCTACATTAGCTATGTATGGCTGTCTTCCTCTGAATAATACAGCTAAAAATGAGGCTATAATTCCTGCTAATAACACTATCGGAATTAAATTATTATATCCTGAAGCTGATATTAGCATCATTGATATGGATATGACCAGTATTACCTTGAAAAACGGCAGGAAACCTTTGTTTTTAAGTATATCTACATATTCTTTTGAAGCTATGATAATAAATACGATAAGCAGACCGAGTAAAAACTTACCCCCTAATATCATACAACTGAATACGAGTGCACCAATCGTAAATCCGGTTATTATTCTGTTTTTTAAAAGTGAATTTAAAACAGCCACTATACCGTAAGAACCTCTTTTTCTTTTTCTTGAGATAAATCATCAGATATTTTTATATATTTATCGGTAATTTTTTGTATTTTGTCTTGACTGTCTTTTACTATATCTTCGGATAAATTTTCGGATTTTTCCAATTTTTTTAATTCATCCGTCATATCACGTCTGATATTACGAATAGCTACTTTCGTATCTTCACAAGCTTTTTTGACATCTTTGCATATTTCTTTTCTTTTATCTTGTGTGAGCGGCGGAAAAATTAACCTTACAACAATACCGTCGGAATTGGGGTTAATACCTAAATCAGCTTTTACCAATGCTTTTTCGACTTCTTTTAATATAGTTTTATCGTAAGGCGCAATAACAAGTGTTGTACCGTCTTGAACACTTACTTGAGAAAGCTGTCTTAATGGTGTAGGAGCTCCGTAATATTCAACCAATACTTTGTCTAATATCATAGGATTGGCTCTGCCTGTTCTGATTGATGAAAATTCTTTTTTCATCTGATTTATTGCTTTTTCCATTTTTTCCGTACCTGATTGATACATATCTTCAACTGTCATATTAACCTCCTACATATGTCCCTATATTTTCGCCTTTTAATATTTTTATTATGCTTCCTTTTGCGGCAAAATCAAATACCACAATAGGTATGGAATTCTGTTTGCATAATGCGCAAGATGAAGTATCCATAACTTTTAAACCTTTGATTATTATGTCATCATAGGTTATATTATTATATTTTTTTGCATTAGGATTAACTCTCGGGTCATCCGAGTATATACCGTCCACACCGTTTTTAGCCATTAACATCACTTCAGCACCTATTTCGGATGCTCTTAATGCCGCAGCCGTATCTGTTGTAAAAAAAGGGTTCCCTGTTCCTGCGGCAAATATAACAACTCTTGATTTTTCTAAATGTCTTATTGCTTTAAACCTTATATAAGGTTCTGCTATTTTATTCATATCAATAGCAGTTTGAACACGGCAATTAACGTCTATTTTTCTTAAAGCACTTTGCAGCGCTATTGCATTCATTACGGTTGCCAGCATTCCGATATAATCACCTGTTGCTTGATCCATGCCGTATTTTGCGGAATTCTTAACACCTCTGAATATGTTACCGCCTCCTACAACTATTGCTATTTGTGCACCTAATTCATATGCTAACTTTATTTCATTTGCTATCATTTCTAAAGGATTATGGTCTATTCCGAATTCTTGACTTCCTAAGAGAGCTTCTCCGCTAAGTTTTAATAAAATTCTTTTATACTTTAATTTATCTTCCATATCAACCCATTTAAAATACTATTAAACATTAAGACTATTATACATTAAATTGCGTATAATTGTTTATTTTTTTATCAATTGTTTTATTATTGATACAAATACCGGAAAATTTTTTAATCACTCTTTTTCTCTATATAGGTCGGTTCTTTTGTTATGCTGTCATACTTGTATTTCGCTAATGAAGCTTGAATTATTCCCATAGATAAAAGAGAAAACGCTAAAGCTATCCAATAGCCTTTCAATGAATAGTTATATTTAAATACTAATACATAAGCTATCGGAACCCCTACTATCCAATATCCCGTTAAAACACTGTATGATACTGCTTTTGTCATCTTAAAACCTTTTAAAATTCCTCCGGCAATAACTTGAAATCCGTCAAATACTTGATACAATGCAGCTATAAGTACTATTGGTATTGCTATTTCCAATACCTCTTTATTATCGGTAAATAATTTTATTATTTGTTCGGGGAATATTCCCAATATTAATCCGGCTAATGCCATAAAGCCTACACCTGTTAAAAATGCGCAAAACGAGTATTTTAAAATATTATCATATCTTTTAGCTCCGTAATTATATGCAACTTTTATTACAAGCCCTTCAGATATAGACATCGGTATCATAAATGTTGTTGAAGATATTGTTATTAATATATTATGTACGGCAGATAGTATTCCTGCTTCTCTTCCGGCTAATATAGTTATTATATTAAATGCCAAAAATTCTAAAGTTAAACCAATTCCTATTGGAACCCCCGTTTTTATAAGCTTTAACATATATGAAAAATCAATTTTTGATTTAAAGTCTATAAGCTTGAATACATATATTAACATTATTAATCCCATTAACGTTCTTACGGTTAATGTTGCTATGGCTGCCCCTTTTGAACCCATTGAAGGAATAGGCCCGAAACCGAAAACAAAAATTATATTCAAAATTAAATTTATAAATACAGAGAAAAATATTATTATATTTGGAAGTTTTACTATCTCGTATGCCTGTAAAAATTGTTTTATACCGTGAAATATAAACATTCCCAGCAAAGAAAATGATACTATGGATATATATTCTTGAATTAAACCGATTAATTCTTTTTCAAATCCTAAACTCGGGATAATGTATTTTGTTAAATAACAGATTACGGTAAATAAAACGGCTATTAAACCTGAAAAAATTAAACTTGAAAAAAGATATTTTTTTACTTTCTGTTTTTGACCTCTCCAATTTGAGAGGATAATTGTTATGGCATCAATTATTCCCAAAGGGAATATAAATATTGTAAAAAGTATTGAATTAGATATACTTATTGCAGCTAAAGACATTATATTATATTTTGCGACAACGAGTATATCAACCGCACCGATTAAGATATGTCCCAAGTTCCCTATTAAAAGAGGGAGTGACAGTATTAATAATTCGGCAATATAGTATTTATATTCTTTTATTTTTTCGGTCAAAGATTTTATGAAAGTCATTATTTTATATTACATTAAAAAAATTTTTTTAACATTGATTAAGCCAATTTTTAAAGAAATTCAATCCTGCCTCGGAACTTTTTTCGGGATGAAATTGAACTGCCGTTATATTATTTTTTTGTACTGAAGCGCAAAACTGCCCGTGATAATCGCAATAAGAACTTATAATATTTTTATCCTCGGGTTCAACATAGTATGAATTAACAAAATAAAAATAATTTTCCGATAAATAGTAATTATTTTCCGTAGGGAGGATTTTATTCCAACCGATTTGAGGTACTTTTCCTTTTTGAAATTTTTTAACTTCGCCTTTAAAAATTCCTAATCCGTTAGTACCTACAGCTTCTTCACTCTTTTCAAATAAAATTTGAAGCCCGATACAAATTCCCAAAAAAGGTATTTGATTATTGCAGCATTTTTTTATAATTTCAGTCAATCCTTTTTTTTCGAGATTATTCATTGCCTGCGCAAAATGACCTTGCCCAGGAAATATAATTCGTTTCGCATTTAAAATTTTATCTTTATCTGAGGTTATTTCAAACGGGCAATTAAGGTATGATAGCATATTTGCAACGCTTCTTAAATTGCCCGAATCATAATCTACAATAACTGTCTTATTCAAAACGGAAACCGTCCTCTTTCAATCTTCTTATAACTTCATGCATTTGTTCTTCAGAAGCAACTATAGACATTCTGAACCAACCTTCGCCGTTATCTCCGAAACCTGTTCCCGGCACCAATACAATTCCCGATGTTTGTAAAACGGCATCGGTAAATTCTTTTGATGTTTTATATTTTGGAGGTACGGGAAGCCATAAATAGAATGTAGCTTTAGGCGGATTTAATTTATCCATATCCCAACCCAACTCTTTAAATCCGTCAACTATAATTTTTTGTTTTCTTTCAAATCTTTTGTTTGCTTCAACAATGTATTCGTCGCCTTCTTTAGAGTTTAATATCTCTGCCGCAGCTTTTTGAATCGGTTTATATATTCCTGTATCAATAGTGGATTTTAATTTCCCTAAAATTCCTACGGCATCTTGATTACCGCAAACCCAGCCTATTCTCCAGCCGGTCATTGAATAAGGCTTTGAAAAACTGTAAAATTCAACGGCAACATCTTTTGCACCTTCAACTTCAAATACGCTATGAGCTTTAGGTGCGCCTTCAAATGTTAAATCTATATATGCAGCATCTGAAATAAGAAGCAGGTTATGTTTTTTACAAAATTCAACTGTTTTTTGCAAATATTCTTTTGTGCAAATAGCTCCGAGAGGATTATTCGGATAGTTTATAACTAATGCTTTAACTTTATTTTTTGAATATCCGTCTTTTTCAAGTTTGTTCATTATTTCTTCCAAATCGGGCATGTAATTATTTTCGGGGGTTAAAGGAATACCATAACTCATACCGCCTGAAACTTTAACCATTTCTTTATATGATGCATACCCCGGATCCGGAATTAATATTATGTCTCTGTCTTTCATTTCTGTTTTGGGGTTGATTAATGCTCTTATTAAATTTGCAATACCTTCTTTTGAACCTATTAATGCACAAATTTCAGACTTAGAATCAAAATCGATTCCTGTACGTTTTTTCATATTTTTTGCTATTGAATCCAACAGATAAGATTCGCCTTTGACGAGCGTATAAGTATGCATTCCGTCTGTATTTGCATATTCAATTAATTTTTCCGTTACGAATTTTGGCGGTTTTTCAACGGGCGCCCCCATTGCAAGAGATATAGGCGCTCTGTTTTTAGCCGTTAACTCGGGAGTTAATCGTGCTGTTTCCATTTTAATTCGTATCATTATGTAAGTTTCTAATGTTTGTACATAGTCATTAAATAATTCTTTCATTTTATATCTCCATTAACTTATCTTCAGATTGCCAAGCCCATGCATTATGATTGTGAATGCTTTCTTGAGCTTCAACTTCTACCTCATAAAAAGTAACTTTTTCATCATTTTTTAAAATACATATAACATCTCTTAAGACGTCTTCTACAAATTTTGGATTTTCGTATGCTGTTTCAGTTACATATTTTTCATCACAACGTTTTAAAATAGAATATATTTGACTTGAACCGCAGCTCTCAATTTTATCAACCAAATCCTCTATCCATATAATATCATTTTCTCTGTAGCTGACTTTTACTTTAACCATTGTCCTTTGATTGTGTGCGGAATATTTTGAAATCTCTTTTGAACATGGACACAAAGTTGTTACGGGTACTTTTACTCCCAATATAAATTTATAATCATCTCCGTTTAAATCACCCTGAAAGGAACAGTCATAACCGACGGGGAATTCCATTTCACTTACGGGTGCTTTTTTATTTATAAAATATTTGAATTCAAATTTTACGTGTGCACTTTGAGATTCTAATTTTTTTTGAATGTCAGACAATAAACCTTTTATATCAACACCCAAGAGATTTCTGCTTGAATAGTCACTCAAAACCTCAATAAATCTTGACATGTGAGTTCCTCTGTAGTTATGAGGAAGCGTAACGCTTAAACGGGCTTTAGCTGATACCACCTGACTTTGAGCATTTTTTCGCTCTATAATCAAGGGTACTTCAACTCCGTTTACTCCGACTTTTTGTATATCTATACCTCTTATATCCTTTTGATTTTGTATATCTTTTAGCTGACTGTTATTCATTATCTTCTTTTTCTAAGGAATCCATAGTATTGTTTTCCATTGCGAGTAAAAGCTTTAATGCCGCAATTCTCTGAGTTTTTGGCGGTGCAGCTTTTAAAAATTCCATTGCTCTTATCATGACAGGATCTTTATCATACCAACGATTCCCTTTTTTTTCGAATTCTTTTGTTAATTCGTATATGCGGTCTATTACATCTTGAGCAACTTGTTCTTGGAGCGAAATTATAAAGTCTGCTGCAGCAGATTTGTTGTCATCGGTTTGTAATTTTAAAAGTTCGAGTGCTTCTTTTAAAATAGGGTCATTATCGTACCAGCGTTTGAATCCTGAATCCATTTATGCTCCTAACTTTTCTTGTATTAACTCTCCAATAATTTTTTTTGTATCTTCAAATACCTTTTCAATACTATTATTGGCATCTATCATTTTAATTCTTTCGGGTTCGTTTTTTAATAATTCCAAATAACCGTTTCTGACTTTCTTATGAAATTCAATCCCTGATGATTCCATTCTGTCTTTTTCAGCCCCTATTCTTTCTTGAGCGATTTGTGCGGAAACATCATATAAAAGTGTTAAATCGGGAGTTAAAGAGTCAATGGCAATATTGTTTAAATGTTTTAATAAATCAATATCTCCTTCTCTTCCGTAACCTTGATAAGCAATGGTTGAATCCGTATATCTGTCGCATAAAACTATTTTACCATTTTCAATTGACGGTCTTATAAGCTTATCAACATGTTGAGCTCTGTCTGCAAGAAATAAAAACATTTCGCATTTATCCGAAACATCGCCTTCATAGTTTAGAAGGATATCTCTTATCCTTTTTCCCAATTCAAGTGACCCCGGTTCTCTTGTAACAACAACACTATATCCTTTTTCTTCCAAATAAGTTTTGATTTTATTAACTTGAGTTGTCTTTCCCGAACCGTCAGCACCTTCAAATGTTATGAATAATCCTTTTTTCATTTAGAGAATATCCCATCCTGTATATTTTCTGAGTACTTTCGGTATGGTTACGGAACCGTCTTCATTTTGGAAATTTTCAAGTATTGCGGCAAATGTTCTTCCGACTGCAAGTCCCGAACCGTTTAAAGTATGTACGAAAACAGGTTTTCCCGTTTCTTTTGAACGATATCTTATATTAGCTCTTCTCGCTTGGAAATCGCCGAAGTTTGAACAGCTTGAAATTTCTTTATAAGAATTATAAGAAGGAAGCCAAACCTCTAAATCATAGCATTTTCTTGCGGAAAATCCTATGTCACCCGTGGAAAGTGCAACTCTTCTGTATGGAAGTTCCAATAATTCAAGAATATGTTCAGCATTACGTGTTAATTTTTCGTGTTCTTCCACACTAGTTTCAGGTGTACACAATTTTACCAATTCTACTTTATTGAATTGATGTTGTCTTATGAGCCCTCTTGTGTCTTTACCGGCAGAACCTGCTTCTCTTCTGAAGCACGGAGTATATGCCGTCATATATTTAGGTAAATCTTCTTCGTTTAATATTTCATTTGAATAGATATTTGTAACGGGAACTTCTGCCGTGGGTATTAAGTATAAGTCTTCTTGTTCACACTTATACATATCCTGAGCAAATTTCGGAAGCTGACCCGTTCCTGTCATGGCTGCCGAATTAACCATAACGGGAGGTAGTATTTCTTCGTATCCGTGTTCTGTTGTGTGAGTATCAAGGAAAAAGTTTATTATTGCTCTTTCGAGTTGAGCACCTTTTCCTCTGTATAGTGAGAATCTTGATTGAGCGAGCTTAACACCTCTTTCAAAGTCCACAATATCTTTAGCAACGCATATATCCCAGTGAGCTTTTTGTTCAAAGTTAACTTTTTTAACTTCTCCGACTCTTTTAATTTCAACATTATCATCTTCTGACAGCCCTATCGGGGTTGTTTCATCGGGAATATTCGGTATGGAAAGAAGAAGATTCTTTTGTTCAATGTCAAGTTGTTGTTCCGATTCTTCTAATCTTTTTATTTCTTCACCCATGTCTTTAACTTGAGCTTGGATTTCATCGGTATTTTGCCCTGATTTTTTTAAATTGCCTATTTCCGTTGACATTGATTTTCTTTTTGCTCTGAGTTCATCAGCCTGAGTTTGTACTTTTCTTCTTTTTATATCAATTTCAATAACTTCATCTATACTTAAAGAAGGATTTCTTCTTTTTAAAAGTTCATTTATTTTTTCGGGATTTTCTCTTATCAGTCTAATATCAAGCATTATTCTCACCTCGTATCATTATTTAATATCTTATAAAAAAAATACTTAAAATAAAAGATTTTTTTTTGTTATAATTTTTGTGATTTAATAATCGGAATACGGAAATGGTTAAGAAAGAGTATAAAAAGAAAATTTTATTTGTCGGAATGCCGGATATGGCTTTAGTATGTTTAAATAAATTAGTTTCAAACGGTATCAATATAGTGGGAGTCATACCGCCAAAGAAAACCGAACCCACATGTAAATTAATGACAGATACAGCGCAGGCATTAGGGCTTAATGTTATTGACTATAATATAAGCTTAAACGATAAAGGTTTTTTGCAAAAAATAAAAAATTTAGATGCTGATATCGGAGTTGTGGCTTCTTTTAATGAAAAACTTCCTTCCGAATTATTGAAGCTTACAAAAGACGGATTTATAAATCTTCATCCCTCAAAGTTGCCTGATTATCGAGGCGGAAACCCTTATTCTCATGTTATTATGAATGCGGAAGAAATGTCTGCAATAACTCTTCATTTTATGGATGAAAATTTTGATACGGGAGATATTATAAGTCAATATAAATTTAATTTGGATTTAAACGAAACAATGGGAACTCTTTTTTACAGAACTAATCATATGTGTGCTTCCATGTTATTTGAAGCTTTGGATTATTATGAAACAAAAGAGTTTCCGAGAACTCCTCAGCCCAAGTACGGAGATTTTAAAAAGGCGGAAACACTTTCATTTGAAAAAAAGAATATTTATATAGATTGGAACAAATCCGCAGAAGAAATAGAAAGATTTATTCGTGCGCTAAATCCGTTTATCGGAGCAATAACTTGTTATAAAGGTACAATTTTAAGAATAAATTCAGCGTATGTAATCGAAAAAAATCATAAAATAGAACCCGGTACGATAATTGATACGAAATCTTCTTTTAAAGTTGCATGCGGTAAAGATATTTTAGAAATAGATTCAGTTCAATTCGGCGGATTTTTTATATCTTCGGGGCGTGATTTTATAGAGCGCATAAATCCTAAAAAAGGAGAAGTATTATACAGTGGATAAATTAAATATATTAACGGCAGGGCTTCCTTTATCTTCAGAGAATAAGGGTTATAAAAGAGGTCTTGAAATACTTAAGGAAATGAATCTTGACGGACTCGAAGTTGAGTTTGTGCACGGTGTAAAAATGAATGAAACGACGCAAGAGTTTGTTAAAGATTATACAAAAGAGAACGATTTAATTTTAACCTGTCATGCGCCGTTTTATATAAATCTGAATTCCAAGGAAGAGGAAAAAATAGAAGCGAGTATACAAAGAATTCTTGAAACTGCAAGAGTCGGGAATAATATAGGTGCGTACAGCATTACATTTCATGCTGCATTTTATATGGGTAAAAATCCTAATGAAGTTTATGACATAGTATATAATTCAATGGCAAAAATTGTTGAAACACTGTCAAAAGAGAATAATAAAATATGGATAAGACCCGAAACTACGGGAAAAGGTACTCAGTGGGGAACGTTTGAAGAGATTGTGAAACTCTCCAAAGAATTTGATAATGTGCTGCCGTGCATAGATTTTTCTCATATTCACGCAAGATATAACGGCTCATATAATACATATGATGAATTTTCTAAAATACTTGAATATATTGCCACTGAACTTGGGGATAATGTTTTAAACGATTTTCACGCACATTTGGCAGGTATTGAATACGGAGCAAAAGGTGAAAAAAATCATTTAATTTTTGAAGAAAGTGATATGAATTATAAAGAGCTGTTAAAAGTATTTAAGGAATTTAATGTAAAAGGGGCTCTTGTTTGTGAAAGTCCGAATATTGAAACGGATGCTAAAATTTTAAAAGATTATTATATGAGTTTATAAGTATGGAACTTTTTTATTTATTGACAGATAAATCAGAGTTTAAAGATAAAACATTGCATGAAGCCGGAAGATATGTAGTTAATTATGCGGCAAAAGAATATTATAATATAAATAATTATGATATGGAGATAATAAATAATAAACCGCAATTTAAAACAAATCCGATAAAATTCAGCATATCTCATACGAAAAATATTGCTGCAGTATGTTTTGACAGTGATGAAGTTGGGTTTGATATAGAAATTATAAGAAAAAGGGACTTTGAATTAATTTCAAAAAGAATGAAATTCAATACCATAACAAACACGCCTGAAGAGTTTTATGAAAATTGGACTAAATATGAAGCGGAATATAAATTACATTTTCCTGTTAAGAGTCGATATACGGCAAAGTTTTTAGATAAATATTTTATGAGTAT
>CANQNX010000007.1 GCA_947625345.1 Candidatus Gastranaerophilales bacterium | reverse complement strand
GTAATAAATTGTTTAATATACCCGATAAAATTTTTCCGTTAAACCGAAAAAGCGAGTAAATAATTTTCGATTTTATAATACAGGATTAAATAAAAATAAAACCGCACAAAAGTCCGGTTTTATTTTTTAATCTCTCAAAATATCTATTTACTTGAAACGAGTTTTAAGTTTACGCAAATATCCGTGTTTACTTGTCTTATGCTCGCAACTGCCATAGATCTTCTTTTTTTTGCCCCTCTTAAGAAGAATTCTACTCCTTCCGAAATATTGCTTGTCGGAATGATTATTTTGTTTTTCATTATTATTTGTTTCCCTTTTATCTGATATTCTTATATACGGAATAAGAGCAATAAAACTTTAGTTATTAATCTTAAATGTTAACAAATTGTAATGTTTTTTTTGTGTGTTTATGTTAAAAAGGAATGATTAAAAGAGAGAAATCAATGAAAGAAATAAAAATAAAAACAGATGATAATGTTGAAATAGCATTTAATCTTTATGATAATTCACACAAGAGCGTAATAATACTTGCTCCCGGATGGTTTATGACAAAAGACAGTAAATCTTTTAAGGAAATGAGTGAAGTTTTTTCATCAAAAATTGATGTAATAACAATGGATTTTAGAGGACATGGCAGGAGTAAAGGTTTTTATACATTTACAAGTAAAGAAATAAAAGATATATCAGCGGTAATAGAATATGCAAAAGGAAAATATGAGAATATATATTTAGCGGGATTTTCCTTAGGGGCTGCAATCGTATTAACAGCCGGAGTAAAGTATAAAAAGGACATAAAAAAGATAATAGCGGTAAGTGCACCCTCGTGTTTTGAGAAGATAGAGAATAAAGTATGGAAAAAGGAGGCATGGCTTCCCACATTAAAGAAATGCGAGTTAAACAGGTGGTTATCGGTAAGACCTTCATTAATATCGGGGAAAAAAGTAAAACCTATAGAAATAGTTGATTCAATAGAATGTCCCACATTATTTCTTGCCGGAGAAAAAGATCCTACTGTCTGTTCGTGGCATACTGAGGCTTTATTTAAAAAAGCGGTATGTGAAAAGAAATATGAGTTATTTGAAAATTGTTGTCATGCCGAGGATTTATTTATCCAAAACAGGGAAAAATTTGTTAATATCTGCTGTGAATGGTTATTTAATTGACAATAAATAATTTCCGATAAATATTAATTTTTCATTAATATTTTTAGAAAAATAAGAAAATGATTGTATAAAAGAATAAAAGAGAGAAAAAGGAGGAAAAGACATGTCAATAAGACCATTAGGAGACAAAATCGTAATTAAGGTTATAGAAGATGCGGAACAAACATCAGGCGGAATATTTATTCCCGACAGTGCAAAAGAAAAATCACAAAGGGGAGAAGTAATAGCCGTAGGTGAAGGAAAATTAAACGAAAAATCAGAAAGAGAACCTATGGATGTAAAAGTAGGTGAAGTTGTATTGTTTGCTAAATATGCAGGTACTGATGTAAAAATCGGAAATGATAATTTAAAAATAATGTCTGTATCTGATGTATTAGGTGTAATTGAATAACAGGTTCAGGGAGAAAATAAAAATGGCTAAGAAAATAGTATTTAATGAAGATGCTCGTAAAGGGTTATTAAAAGGTATAGATGCCGTAGCTGATGCAGTTAAGGTAACATTGGGGCCAAAGGGCAGAAATGTAATATTAGAAAAGAAATTCGGTGCACCTCAAATAGTAAATGACGGTGTTACAATAGCAAAAGAAATTGAACTTGAAGATCCGCTTGAAAATTCGGGCGCACAGTTGTTAAAAGAAGTATCATCAAAAACAAATGATGTTGCAGGTGACGGAACAACAACAGCTTCTGTATTGGCACAAGCAATTGTAAGAGAAGGTGTAAGAAATCTTACTGCAGGTGCTAATCCGATGTGTATGAAAAGAGGTATGGATAAAGCCGTAAATATTGCATTAGAAACAATAAAGAAAATGGCACAAAGTGTTGATTCACAAGAAAAACTTGCACAAGTTGCTTCCATATCAGCAGGAAACAATGATGAAATCGGAAAACTTGTAGCAGAAGCTATGGAAAAAGTCGGACACGACGGTGTAATAACCGTTGAAGAATCAAAATCAACAGGTACAAACTTAAAAGTTGTAGAAGGTATGCAGTTTGATAAGGGATATATTTCTCCTTATTTCGTTACAGACCCCGAAAGAATGGAAGCAGTACTTGAAGATGCATATGTATTATGTGTAAACAAGAAAATTAATTTAATAGCAGATTTAGTACCGATATTGGAACAGGTAGCAAGAGACGGACGTTCATTGTTAATTATTGCTGAAGATATTGAAGGTGAAGCATTAGCAACATTAGTTGTAAATACAATGAGAAAAGTATTAAGAGCGGTAGCAGTTAAAGCACCGGGATTCGGTGACAGAAGAAAAGCTATGCTTGAAGATATAGCAATATTAACAGGCGGTCAATTATTTACCGAAGAATTGGGTATAAAACTTGAAAATGTAACTGTTCAAATGTTAGGACAAGCAAAACGTGTAACGGTTACAAAAGATGATACAACAATCGTCGTAGGAGATGAAACAAAACGTGGAATTGAAGACAGAGTTAAGTTAATTAAACGTCAAATTGAAACATCAGATTCCGAATACGACAAGGAAAAATTACAGGAAAGACTTGCTAAATTATCCGGCGGTGTTGCCGTAATTGAAGTAGGTGCAGCATCTGAAGTTGAATTAAAAGAAAGAAAGCTCAGAATTGAAGATGCTCTAAATGCAACAAGAGCAGCAAAAGAAGAAGGTATTGTTCCCGGCGGCGGTGTCGCATTAATAAGAGTAATGCAAGACCTTGAAAAATCAATCAATACTGTTTCATACACAACCGATGATGAAAAAGTCGGCTTCAGAATATTATTAGACTCATTGTATATACCGTTAAAACAAATAGCTGATAATGCAGGTGTTAAAGGTGAAGTTGTAGTAGAAACGGTTAAAAAGCTTCCTACAAATGAAGGCTTTGATGCAATGACAAATAAATATGTAGATATGATTAAATCGGGAATTGTTGATCCTGCTAAAGTTACAAGAAGCGCACTTCAAAATGCTGTTTCGGTTGCAGGAATGTTATTAACAACAGAAGCTGCAGTAGTAGAAGTTCCCGAAAAGAAATCGGCTCCTGCAATGCCTGATATGTCCGGCATGGGCGGAATGGGCGGCATGATGTAGTCTTCCGTCGTGTGGCTGTGTAAATCAAAAAAGCCGAACAGACAAATTAATAAGGCTAAATATAAAGAAGAGAAACTGTTTTCTGTTTCTCTTCTTTTATTCTCTTATATGTTCTAAACCCTTTTCAAGTATTAACTTAACATGCTCATCATCTAACGAATAATATACATTTTTCCCTATTTTTTTTGTTTTAACTAATTTTGACAGCCTTAAAACCTTTAATTGATGAGATATGGCCGATTTAGTCATTTCAAGCAGAACCGCTAAATCTCCCACACACATCTCACCCTCTTCTAATGCCCATAATAACTGTATTCTTGTTCCGTCCCCCATTACTTTGAAAAAATCGGATAATTCATATAATTTTTCCACCTCGGGCATCTTCTTTTTTACTTTTTTAATAGCTTCTGCATCAATAGCTTCACAGTCAGTTTTTTTATTATTCATATCCGCCTCTTTTTATTAATTATATATGAATAGTTGTTCAATTGTCAAGATTTGTTAAATTATATAATTATACAATTGACAGTTGAACAATCATTCAATTATACTAAATATATAGTTGAACAGTTATTCAATTGAGGTTAATATGTGCGAACATTGTGAAGAAGAAATCGATAGTGACAAAAGCAGTATAAACAGGATTATAATTTCCGTAGTTATATTGATTTTGGGCTTATTTGAAAGTAATGAAATTTATAAAACGGTGTTATTCGTTTTTTCATATTTACTTGCAGGATACGGTGTAATAATTCAATCATTAAAAAATATTATAAGAGGTAAAATTTTCGATGAAAATTTTCTTATGAGTATTGCTACAGTTGGTGCAATGTTTATCGGTGAGTGGGTTGAAGCTGTTTGTGTAATGATTTTTTATACGATTGGCGAATATTTACAAGACAAAGCGGTTGATAAATCACACAAGTCGATTGAAGAATTGATGAATTTAAAGACAGAACACGTAAATTTGTATTCTAATGGTGAAGTTACGGAAGTTGAGCCTCAAGAGGTGAAAGTAGGTTCTGTTATAATAGTCAAAGTCGGTGAAAAAATACCTGTTGACGGGGTTATTATAGAAGGTGAAAGCAGTTTGGATACATCTTCTCTTACGGGTGAGAGCGTTTTAAAACCCGTCAAAGTCGGTGATAGCGTATTATCAGGATGTATTAATTCAAAAGCAGTAATAAAAATCAGAGCTGAAAAGTTGTATGTTGATTCTGCCGTTTCAAAGATTATGGAGCTAATTGAAAATGCTCAGGAAAAGAAATCAGATAGTGAAAAATTTATAACAAAATTTGCTAAAGTATATACACCTATAGTTGTTTTATTTGCTTTAATTATAATATTAATTCCCTTCGTATTTAATATCGGTTCTGAAAGAGATTTTGTACAGAGAGCATTAACATTTTTAGTAATATCATGTCCTTGTGCACTTGTATTATCCGTACCTTTAACATTTTTTGCGGGAGTCGGAAGGGCTTCTAAGGAATCCATATTGATTAAGGGCAGTACTTATATAGAAAAGTTAGCAAAAGCAATGTGTGTTGTTTTAGATAAAACAGGGACTATAACCGAGGGTGTATATAAAGTTAACGGTATATATCCTTTAGAGGGAGTCAGTGAATCAGATTTAATAAAATATGCGGCAATTGCTGAATATTATTCAAATCATCCCGTAGCCTTAGCTATAAAAGAATATTACGGTAAAGTTAATGCTGACGATATAAAATCTTACGATGAAATAGCCGGTATGGGAGTAATTTCTCATAGTGTTGAAGGGGAAATAATTGCAGGGAATCTGCGTTTAATGTCAGAAAAAAATATAAACATTAAAGAAAAAGCGGAAAATGCATCTGCCGTTTACATCACAAAAAACTCAGAATATTTAGGTTACATAATAATTTCAGATAAACTTAAGGAATCTGTTACAGATTCAGTAAGACTTTTAAAAGGATTAGTTAAAAAAGTTGTTATGTTGACGGGAGATTCGGAAATTAATGCTAAAAATACAGCAAAAGAAGCAGGGATTGATGAAGTATATTATGAATTATTGCCGTCAGATAAAGTGGAAAAATTGGAAGAAATTATACAAACGACTAAAGGTAATTGTATATATGCAGGTGACGGAATAAATGATGCTCCTGTATTAATGCGTTCGGATGTCGGAATTGCAATGGGCAATATGGGCTCAGATGCTGCTATAGAAGCTGCTGATGTTGTAATAGCAAATGATAATCCTTACAACATATATAGAGCAATTATGATATCAAAAGAGACACTCAATATAGTAATGCAAAATATAGTTTTTGCAATCGGTGTAAAAGTTATATTTCTTATATTGTCCGCAATGGGTTTAATGACGATGTGGGGCGCAGTCTTTGCTGATGTCGGTGTTACTTTTTTAGCTGTATTGAATGCTTTAAGACTTTTAAAAAAATAAAACTACCATTTTTTAAATATAAAGAATACTGCGAGAATAATAAACAGAAAACCTATCAGATAATTCCATTTGAATTCTTCTTTTAGATAAAGAACGGAAAATATACTAAAAACAATTAAAGTTATAACTTCCTGCATTGTTTTAAGCTGCGCTGCCGAAAAGTATTCATGCCCGATTCTGTTAGCAGGCACTTGAAAACAGTATTCAAAAAGTGCTATTGACCAACTTACCAAAATAACAATCCAAAGAGCGGTATTTTTGAATTTTAAATGTCCGTACCATGCAAATGTCATAAATACGTTCGAAATTGTTAATAATATAATCGGTAAAAATTGTCTTAACATATTATAGATTATAATACAACAATAAAATTACAGGGGATTCTTTTTTATAATTCCGTTTTTTCTCGGAAAATCAACGGGACAATCACTTTGTTTCTGAAAAATTAAAAGAACTCTTTTATTATTTTCTTTTATGGGAAGTTTATAATCAATCTTTTCTATTAATTTTGTATTTAAAATTTTTAGTGCATTTTGTGCATTATGTAATTCTTCATCAGCTTTTATTGATTTATAAGCAATAAAGAATCCGTCTTTTTTTATATAGGGTATTGAATATTCCAAAATAATTCTTAATTCTGCCATGGCTCTTGAGGCTGCATAATCAAATGAATTTTTGTATTTTATGTTTAAATCTTCCATTCTTGAACAAATCGGATGGATATTATTCAACTTAAGAGTATTAGATATATATTTAATAAAGTTAATTTTTTTATTTATTGAATCAACTGCAAAAATATTTAAATTATCGTATAAAATGGAACATGGTATTGCGGGAAATCCTCCTCCGGTACCTATATCAAGCATTTTCATATTATTGTTTTTATAATTTTTAAGGAATAAGTTTATGGAAAGACTGTCATAAATATGTTTTTCAAAAAGAAAATTTACTTCGTTGCGGCTGATTAAATTTACATTTTGATTATATTGTATGAATAAATCGGTAAATTTATTAAAAATTATTTTTTGTTCTTCAGATAAAGATATATCTATATTTTTTAGTAAATTATACATTATTTCTTTTTCTTTATTTCTAAGAGCATTGTATTAAATTTTTCTTCCCCTGAAATTATTTTTATTTTGTTAATTTTGGAATTAATTTTATCATTAAATTCTTGAGATAATTTATCGGGTGAAAACGTTTTTGACAGTATATAGGATTTAAGTGCACGTTTATAATCTCCGCTATTAAGATATAAATCTCCCAATTCATAGTAAATTTTTATAATGTATGTGGTATCGGTGAGTCTTTTTGCTGACGATAAAGCTTTTGTAAGAAGCTCATATGCTTTCTGGGAAGATTCTCCTTTATAAATCTCCGAAAGCTTATAAAGTGAATAACAAAGTCCTTCATGGTTATTTATTTTTTGATCTGCATTAATTGCCAACTCGTAATACATTTTTGCGGAGTTTAAATTATTATTTTCTTTTGATAGCTCCGCTAAATTAATGTAAGCTGAAGACAGATAAGGATTTTGTGTAGGATCATCCGATAATTGAGCACATCTTAAATAGTATTTAAGTGCTATATCTTTATGTACGGAATCGTCCATTAAAAGAGCGTATTTAAAATAACATTGCGATAAAATATCTTTGATATTGTTATTTTCCGCTATTTGCATAGCCGTTTGAATATATTTAATTGCTTCATTAATATTTGAAGAATTTTCTTCAATATCCGAAAGATCAATATATGCTCTTAATTTAGTTTGATATTGTAATTTGTTTCCTAAACTCAGAATTTTTTTATACACTTCTTTTGCTTTGAGAAATTTATATGATTCTGAATATGTTTTTGCAATATTAAAAAGAGTATTAACCGCATTTTCTAAGGAAGTGTCTTTATATATGTTATAAACTTTTTCATAATAATTGACCGCTTCATCAATATCTTGAATCTTTTTATAGCAAACAGCAAGTTTAGAATATATCAAAGGTTCTTTATCTTTAAAAGAAGCATCATTTTTAAACGTTAGTGCTTTTTTATAATATAAAATCGCATTTGAATAATTAAAAGAAGCTTCACTGTCCTGAGCTATTTTAAGATAATCCGATAAACTATCCGGAACTGTATTAACAGGATTTATCATTATATCTTCTTCACTGTCAGAATTTGGATTTTTAATTTCCTCATTAAATTTATCTTCGTCTACATAGGATAATTTTGCAGTGTTTTCTTTGATTTCTTCATTTTTATTTTCACTGTTTTTATTAATTTTATTTATATAACGTTTGTTTGGCAAAGAATTTTGACCGTATACGTGAGAAGTTCCCTTATAGTTAATATAATTAAATTCAAGAGTGTCGGAAAGCTTATTTTTACTATTCTTTTTAAATTCCTCCTGAAGAGAGGATATTTTTTGCGTGTGATATGCAATTTCTTGCCGCATAGTGATTCTTGATAAAAATAATTTCCTGTCAAAAGGTTTTAACGGTAGTTCTTTTTCATATATATTAATAAGATATTTATGAATGTTTAATCTTGTTTCTATATTTACAATTTTATCAATTTCTTTTTTTACATAATCTTTAATATAGAATTGGTTAAATCTCTCAGCGAGAATTCTTTTTTGGATTAAAAAGTTTATATCTTCCTCTGTTGCGATATTATTTTCAATAAGAAAATTAAGAGAAACACCATGTCTTATGGCATATAAAAATATCAACAATTTTGTAAATTTATCAGAGGACAGAGATAATATTTTTGATACAAGGAATTCTAAAAAGTTTTTAGCTGATTTTTTATATTCATTTATAAAAATATCAATCTTAATATCAAGAAGATTAATAATTAAAACGGATAATTCAAGTAAAAGGTAGTGCCCTCTTGAAATTTTATATATATCCTCCGTTTCATAATTTTTACATTCAATATTATTTTGTTTTAAATATTCAAGCATTTCTTCTTTTGTAAGTGTTTTTAAAGAATGGCTTAAAGCGGATTTTTCAGAAATTAAATCATCTTGTCTAAAACTTCTTGAACATATTAAAATTTTGACTTTGTCAAAATGACTTAAATAGTCAATGTAGTCAATGATATCCTTTTGAGAATCTTTACTTCTCATATTAATTTCAAAAGAATCAAAGATAAATAACATCGGAACATTACAATATTTAATATAAGTATTAATTTTTTCAGAGAAAATTGTAGTATCTGTTTTTGGGAGTATAACTTTTTTTTCATTATGATAATTTGAAAAATCTTTGAACAAAGATAGAAGGATATCATCTAAATTAATGGCTTCTTTATAAGAGTTTTTAAATATTAGTACATCGTCATTTATATAATTTAGAATATTATCCGCAACATTAGTTTTACCCGAACCCATAAAACCGTTCAAAATAAATATATTTTGATTTGAATCTAAAAATTTGAGGATTTTTATTATTCCGTCAATATTGTGTTTAAGAATAAAGCTATTTTCCGAAAATGTAACAAAATTTTCAAGTTCTTCAATAGTTTGAGAATAACTTGATAAATTTTGAGCAATGGAGTTTTTCACAAAATTATAAATCATATATATATTCTACAATATTTATTATATTTTTTAACAGATTTAAATAATGTATTTTTATTCCTTACAGACAAAAGATATGTTTAATGTATAAAAACCGTTATCATAGCTGATTATAGCCCAACTTATAATATCAAGACCTGTTTTTTTCAGTTCGGAATCAATATATTTTGCACAAAAAGTGTCCGCAGCTTTGATTTTTATTTCTTTAGACGTAATCATTATTCTACCGTAACCGATTTAGCCAAATTGCGGGGCTGGTCAACATCTTTGCCAAGGTATTCCGCAATATAGTATGCTAAAAGCTGTAATGGCACACAAGTAATTGCAGGTGATATTATCTCATTTATTTCCGGAATTCTTATAACCACATCAAAAATTGATTCTAAATTTTTATCGTTCGAGGAAGTGAGGGCAATAAGTTTAGCATTTCTTGCCTTAGCTTCTTCACAATTTGAAAGAATTTTTTCATATGTAATACCACCCGGAATTAAAATGGCAAGAACAGGCATTGTTTCATCCAACATTGCTATGGGACCGTGTTTAAGTTCGCCTGCCGCATAACCTGTTGCGTTTATATAGCTGATTTCTTTCAGCTTTAACGCACCTTCATATGCGGTTGAGAGGTTAATTCCTCTTGATATAAAAATAAAGTTTTTATATGAGGAAAACTTTTTAGCGCATGTTTTTATAGGTTCAACATTTGATAAAACTTCTTCAATTTTGGAGGGAAGCTTTATTAATTCGTGTTTAATTGATTTTAAATATTCTTTATTTAATGTCCCCTTTATTTCTGCGAGATGAATAGCTAATAAATAGAAGGATATTAATTGTGCGCTGTATGATTTTGTTGCCGCAACGCTGACTTCAATTCCGGCATTAACGGGGATAAGACTGTCTGCTAACCTTGCCATATTTGAATCAGGTCTGTTTGTAATAATTAATACGTGAGAATTTTTTGCTTTGGCTTGTTTTATTGCGGTAATTGTGTCTGCAGTTTCGCCTGATTGAGAAACACCTATTACAAGAGTTGATTCATCGGTTGTGGTTTTTCTGTATATGTATTCGCTTGAAGCTTCAACATCAACTGATATACCTGCAAAATCTTCAATCAGGTATTTACCTGAGAGAGCAGCATGCAGAGAAGTCCCGCAGGCAATTATTTGAATTTTATTTAATTTTTTAAGTATTTCTTTATCTATTTTTACTTCATTTAAAATAATCGGAGAATCAATATCATAGAGTTTACCGTTTAAAACATTTCTTATTACATCGGGTTGTTCATGGATTTCTTTAAGCATAAAGTGTTTATAACCTTGTTTGCTTAATGCTGCAGGTTCCCAAGGTAAAATTTCAACTTTTTTTATAATTTCATTACCTTCAATATCGGTAATTCTAACTCTGTCTTTTGTGACAACAGCTATTTCGTTATCCTCCAAATAAATTGTTTTCTTAGTGTATTCAATTATAGCCGGAGTATCACTTGCTATAAAATTTTCATCTTCGCCAAGTGCCACAAGCATCGGTGCATGTTTTCTTGCTCCAACAATAACATCCGGAACATCTTTGTGCATAACACAAACAGCATATGCACCTTGAAGCTTTTTAACCGAGTTTCTGACTGCAGTCTCAAGATTTTTTGCTGATGCATATTCATCCGCAACAAGGTGGGCAATTGTTTCTGTATCTGTTTGCGACCTGAATGTACAGCCTTTTTTTAATAATTCTTCTCTTAATTCTTTATAATTTTCAATAATTCCGTTATGAACTATAACTAATTTACCACAGCTGCATGTATGGGGATGAGCATTAACTAAAGAAGGACTTCCGTGTGTTGCCCATCTTATGTGACCGATACCGGAGGTTGGATGTTTCAGTTCTGATTTCCTTGCTTCAAGTTCATTTTTTAAATTTATTAATTTCCCTAAGGTCTTATAAATCTTAATTTCACCGTCATCTCTTAATGCCATACCGGCAGAATCATATCCTCTGTACTCTAAATTGGTAAGTCCTTTAAATAAAACACTTACAACATCTCTTTTTCCTACATAACCTACAATTCCGCACATAAATCAGTCCCTTTATAAACTTATATATTAATATAATACATTATAAAAAAATAAAAGATATTAAATTAATATAAAGTTTTAAATAAAAAAAAGAACTCAATGCGAGTTCTTTTTTTTATTTACTTATTAGAGGTTTGTGTCTGTTTATTCATAATATTATCTTTAATTTTTCTTGCCGTAACTGCCGCTAAACATGCACCTGCCGCAACCCCGAGGTATGAAAAATATCCGGCAATGTTTGTATGAAGAACTTTTTTGTATAAATCTTTACTTAATGCCGATTTTGCCCATTTGCAGCCTCTTATTGAAGCCATACCTTCTTCTAATAACATTGGCATCATTGCTAAAAGTGCTAATTTGCCTGCGTTATTTCTTACCGTATTTTTAGCTTTTTGTCCTTTTGTAAGTTCTTTACCGTCTTGCGCTTTTTCGTTTTTTGTAAAGGCACAGAATAGTCCTAAAGTGCTTGCTAAAATAAGTCCTATGTTTCTGTTTTTTTGAAGAATTTTAAATACTTTAGTCTTGTTAGCATTAAAGGAATGTCCCATTTCATGATATATTGCGGTCGGTAATTTTTCTTTATTTATAAAAATTTTATTTGACTGGGGTACAAAGAATGCATTTTTACCTTCTGATGCTGCAAACATCGGATCAATTAAGCAACGTATAAAATTGGGAGTTTTAGATTTATTTACCGTACCTGCGGTATGTATAATTTCAACACCTTTGTCTTTTAATCCTTTGTTTTTTAATATATTTTCGGCTGCATCACTAATAGTTTTTGCTTGTTCAGGAGTTAATTTCGAATTTGGAATTGTTAAACCCTTTATAGCTAACATTCCGACAGGAGCTGTAGCTAAAGGCATTACCTGAGATACTGCGGCAGCTCTGAAGGAACCTGTTTCTTTTACTTTATTTGCCTTTATATTTTTATATCCATAACCGCTATTAATCGGATGATTTTGACTTTGTAAAAAACTGACATTATTTGTCATAATTCTATTTCCCCATACTATAACACTTATATTAATAAAGTTTTAGATTGAATAAGAATTGCTATAGTCAAAATTATTGTAAAGTATTGTTAATTGATTAATTATCTGATAATAATTTATTATTTTTAGATAAATAAGTAAGATAAGTTATGGCTGTTAAAGTCGTGATAATGGAAGCTATAGGAGGTGCTATTCCCAAGTGAAATAATGTTGCACCTGACATAGTCCCTAAGATAAACGCTAAAGGAACTCTGAATGCGAATGCCGAGAATATGGCATTTATTGCCGCAAATATTGTTCTGCCGCATCCGAAAAAGAAACCGTTTATACAAAAAACAAAAGGAACGATTAAATAGTCAAAACTGAATGTTCTTAAGTATCTTGAACCGGCAATTAATACATCTTTATCTGTTGTAAATATTGCAATTGCACTTTGAGGGAATAATTGCTGCCATATAAAGAATATGACTCCGAATGAAAATGCGAAAAGAATGGATAATTTCAGTGCTTTAAATGCTCTTTCCATATTTCCTGCGCCCATATTTTGTGCTGTTAAGGCAGTTAATGCCATTGCAAACGAACCTGCGGGCAGCATCATAAATGCATTTAGCCTTACAACCGAACCGTATGCGGCGGAAGAGGCAACTCCCATTGAATTGGCAATTGAAAATACAAATAAAAATGATAGCGGAATTAATGTATCTTGAAGTGACAGCGGAAGTCCGATTTTAAAAATTTCTTTTGCTGTTTCCATATCAAATTTAATATTCTTAAACTTAAATTTAAAAACAAAATCACCTTTTCTTAAATAAATAAAGCCTATAACAACACTGACTAATTGAGAAACAACCGTAGCTATAGCTGCACCTTGCGCACCTAAATTGTATTTCCCCACTAATATCAGGTCTGCTATTATGTTAATAAAGCAGGAAATTGCGACAAAATACATTGGAGCGGTTGAATTGCCAAGTCCTCTCAATATTGCACTGATTGCATTATAGCCAAATATAAATACCAAACCGATTGAACATACAAATATATAATCAAGAGTGGATTTATAAGCTTCTTTAGGTGTCTGTAAAAGCCATAATAATTCTTTATCAAATATTATTATAAGTACACTTAAAAGAATTGATGCGGCTATAAAACAAATGCTCATCGTATTTATAATTTTTAAGATATTATCATACTGTTTTGCGCCGAAAGCTTTACCAATCAATACGGTAGCACTTACCGTCAAACCGGTAATAAAAAATGTAAGAGTCTGCAAAAGTTGAGAACCGGTTGCGACTGCGGAAACTACACTGCTGTCACAAAATTTTCCGACTATAATTAAATCCGCAGCACCGTATAGCGCTTGAAGAAAATTTGCAGCTACATACGGAAGTGCAAATAAGAGTAGTGTTTTTATTAAATTCCCTTGTGTTAAGTCGGTTTGTGATGCCATTTCTATATCTCTATAAATTGTGATAAATCCATATCAAGAAGCGTCTTAATTTCGCTTTTATCTCTTGCACATCCTATTACGATGGCAAAAAGCGGTTTTGTTTTGTAATCAATTTTTCTTATATCTAAAGGTTCATTAATTTGAGATAAATATTTTTCATAGTTTACGGACTTTATATCTTGTCTGTTTATGGAAGAAGGTATGTCTGCACCTGTAAAATAGTACATTTCAGACCCTTTGTTTTTTAATATCTCTTCCCAATTGGGCTTTTTATCTGACATATAGTATTCGTAAATATTTATTCCGTAGGCATAATATGCAACATCGACATCGCACCATCCTGCAAATCTCATCGGGTTTATTTCTATAGGAATAATATTGTCATCCTTTACCCTGAGTTCTAAGTGCATCGGAAAGTTTTTTAAATCAGCCAATTTACCTACTTTATTTATTAAATTTTCAAATTTATTCAAATACTTAATAATTATATCTTTTGAAGTGTAATAAACTCGGTCGGAAACATCATTTGCATCAAAAAACGGATGATGAAATATATTTAGTATTACACCTTCTCCGTTTTTATTATAGTATGCATCTATTGCATATTCGTCTCCTTCAATCATTTCTTCAATCAGAAAATTTGAAGCATTAACAACTTCCTTAGGGAATATATCTTTAAATTTTTCAATATCATTATCTAAATTATTAATAATTGTTTTAAATTCATCTGTATTGTGTACGGGATAAACTCCAAAACTTAAAAAGCCGACTGCGGGCTTAATTATAAACGGATATTTAAAATTCGCACCATCAGAATTTTTAAGCTCTTCATAGGTTAATTCTTTAAAGTAAAAATTCGGATATATCGGTTTTAATAGATTTCTGAATTTTGATTTATCTTTAAAAAGATTAATTTTTTCGGGTATTTCAGTTTTATCTAAGTTTTTTATTATCCATTCTAAAGAGTTTTCAGAATTTGTGTAGAGTTTAAAACCTTTATTGTTAAAAGCTTCATTTATAGCCTGCTCGTCTGACAATAAGAAATTATATGTTCCCAATGCCTTTGCTGCTTCGTTATTTAAAACCGTATAATTGTTTTTTTTGATTGTATCGGTTAAAAGATTTGAAATGTATGGAGGATTTAATATAAACACAATATATTTCCTTATTTTTATTGAAATATGCCATAAAAGTATTAATTAAAACGGCTGTGATATCAGAGTGTATGTTGCTGTAATTAAATTCTATAATGTATGATAAAACGGAAAAAATGATTTTTCAATTACAATGTTTATTATATAATAGTTAAAGATGAATATAAAATGCCTCTGTAGCTCAGCTGGATAGAGCGCTTCCGTCCTAAGGAAGGCGTCGCACGTTCGAATCGTGTCAGGGGTATTTTTAATATTCAAACATAAAGGGTAAAAAATGAAAGTATGCGTTATAGGTTCAGGTTATGTAGGATTAGTGGCAGGTGCTTGTCTTGCCGAATTCGGTAACAATGTTATATGTGTGGATAATGATATTGATAAATCAGAAAAATTGCAAAAGGGTATAATACCTATTTATGAGCCGGGGTTAGAGGATATTATCTTAAGAAATGTCAAAGATAAAAGGCTTGAATTTTCGTCAGATTTAAAAAAAGCAGTTGAAACCTCATTAGTCTGTATTATAACTGTGGGAACACCGCAAAATGACGATGGCGGTGCTAATCTTGAATATGTTTATGAAACTGCAAAAGATATTTCAATGTCAATGAACGGTTATAAACTAATTGTTGTCAAATCAACAGTACCCGTCGGCAGCTGTAATCAAATTTCAGATATAATAAAACAACATACGAAAGAAGAGTTTGATGTTGCAGCCGTTCCCGAATTTTTAAAGCAGGGTGATGCCATTAATGATTGTCTTAAACCCGAAAGAGTTATTATCGGAACAGACTCAGAGAGAGCAATAAATTTATTAAAAGAGTTGTATTCTCCCTACATTAAAAGTAATATTCCCGTTATATTAATGGATACGAGGTCTGCCGAAATGACTAAATATGCTTCAAATTCTTTTCTTGCGCTTAAGATTTCTTATGCGAATCAAATAGCCAATATATGCGAAAAAGTCGGGGCTGATATTGAAAAAGTAAGGATGGGAATGTCGTATGATAAAAGAATCGGCGGCGAGTTCTTAGCCTCGGGCATAGGATACGGTGGGAGCTGTTTTCCTAAAGATGTTAAAGCGCTTATTAAAATGGCAAAAGATAAAGGTTGTGACTATAATATTCTTCAAGCAGCGGATGATACAAATAAAAAACAAAGTTATTTGTTTGTTCAAAAAATCTTACAAAGATTTGATAATAATATTAAAGATAAGACGATTGCTGTTTGGGGATTATCTTTTAAACCAAAGACAAATGACATGAGAGAAGCTCCTTCCGTGAAAATTATTAAGCAGCTGCTTGATGAAGGGGCTAAAATTCAGGTTTATGACCCAAAAGCTATTGATAATGCAAAAAAAATATTTTCAGAGTCGGTTATATATTCAGATTGTGCATATAATGCACTTAAAAATGCCGATTGTCTTTTATTGATAACCGAATGGAATGAGTTTTTAAAACCTGATTTTGAAAAAATAAAGAAAATAATGAAAACTCCATTGATATTTGACGGCAGAAATCAATACAATTCCGAAGAACTATCAAAGCTCGGATTTGAACATATTTGTATTGGTAAAAGCTTAAATAATTTCTTTTAGCCAACCCTCG
Organism: Candidatus Gastranaerophilales bacterium; assembly: GCA_947625345.1. Classification (GTDB taxonomy): domain Bacteria; phylum Cyanobacteriota; class Vampirovibrionia; order Gastranaerophilales; family Gastranaerophilaceae; genus Avigastranaerophilus. Next base: position 26,749 of record CANQNX010000007.1, on the reverse strand, counting down.
GGCGGGTCTATTTTCCCTAATTGTATGCCTAAGAGGGTATCATAAAGTTGTTTCGTTACTTCTCCCATATTTTCCATGCCTGAGGGTAAAAGTATTTCCGTATCTTTATTTACAATCTTACCAACCGGTGATAATACTGCAGCTGTTCCGCAAAGGGCACATTCTTTAAATGTTTTAACCTCTTCAAACGGGATTTCACGTTCAATTGTTTTCAAACCTAAATATTTTTCAGCTACATACAATAAAGAACGCCTTGTAATTGAAGGTAAAATACTGTTTGATTTCGGAGTTACGACGGTATTGTCTTTTGTAATGAAAATAAAATTAGCGCCGCCCGTTTCTTCAACTTTTGTTCTTGTAGCGGGATCTAAATACATATTTTCGTCGAAACCGTTTTTATGAGCATCCACTATAGGATGAAGACTCATTGCGTAATTGAGTCCTGCTTTAATATGTCCGGTTCCTCTCGGTGCTGCACGGTCAAAATCCGGAACTCTTATAGTAATGGGTTTTACCCCTCCTTTAAAGTAAGGGCCTACGGGGGTAGTAAATATTCTGAATTGATATTCGTCAGCAGGTTTTACTCCTATTACGGGGTTTTCGCCAAACATATATGGTCTTATGTAAAGTGTTGCTCCGTATCCGTATGGGGGTACGTAATCAATATTACTTTTTACCGTTTTTATAACTGCTTCAATAAACTTATCATCAGGATATACTGGCATTTCAAGTCTTTGACAGGAATCATGCATTCTTTTCGCATTTAAATCGGGTCTGAAACATACAACTCTGTTATCTGTTGTTCTGTATGCTTTTAAACCTTCAAAACATGTTTGTGCATATTGTAATACTCCTGCACATTCATTTATTTTTACAATCTCATCCTCTGATAAAACACCCTCATCCCATTTACCGTCTTTAAAATGAGAAATAAAACGATATGGTGTTTTAATATATCCGAATCCTAAATTATTCCAATCTATGTTCATTTTTAACTCCGTATGATAAAATATCTTGTCAAAACTTATTATTTATAAAATAATAGTTACATGTTAATTAAATGTCAAATGAAGGAGCATTAAATGAATTTTTATGAATTGGCTCAAAACAGATATTCCGCAAGGAAATATCAGAATAAAAAAATTGAAGATGAAAAGATTACAAAAATTCTTGAAGCAGGCAGATTGGCCCCCACGGCAGTTAATTTTCAACCTCAAAGGATTTATGTTTTAAAAAGCGAGGAAGCTTTAAAAAAAATTAATGAAATTACCCCATATGCATTTCAGGCTCCTTTAGTTATGTTAGTATGCGGAAATGTTAAGGAGGCTTGGACAAATCCTCATAATTCAAGAAACAGTGCGGAAATGGATGCTTCTATTGTTGCAACACATATGATGCTTCAAGCAAAAGAATTGGGTATAGATTCTTGTTGGGTTTGCTATTTTAATACGGAACAAGTTAAAAAAGAATTTAATTTGGCAGAAAATGAAGAGCCGTATTTATTAATGCCCATGGGCTACAGTGATGAAAAATTAGGACTTCCTTCACCAAGACACAGTCAGAGAAAGCCTTTGGATGAAACTGTAAAATATTTATAGTCTGATAGAAAAGAGGAAAACGGTGTTAAATATAGATAAAGTTTATGATGCTCAAAAAGTATTGAGTGAAGTGGCAAGGAAAACAGACTTAATATTATCTAAGACTCTGTCAGAGGGAAGCGAAATTTATCTTAAATCCGAAAATTTGCAAATGACGGGATCTTTTAAGCTTAGAGGCGCATATTATAAAATATCCAAATTAAGTGAAGAACAAAAGAAAAAAGGAATAATAGCATGTTCTGCCGGGAATCATGCTCAGGGGGTTGCACTTGCCGCTCAAAAGAACGGGATAAAGGCCTCAATATTTATACCTGCTACTGCACCGATTTCAAAAGTGGAAGCGACAAGGAAGTATGGTGCCGACATAAAATTAATTGACGGTGTCTATGATGATGCTTATAAAGCGGCTTGTCTGTATCAAAAAGAAACAAATGCCGAATTTATACATCCTTTTGATGATGAGGATGTAATAGCCGGACAAGGAACAATTGGACTTGAAATACTTGAACAGTTGCCTGATGTTGAGGCTGTCGTTGTACCGATTGGCGGCGGAGGACTCATTTCCGGTGTGGCATTCGCAATAAAACAATTAAAACCTGATTGTAAAGTCTATGGGGTACAGGCTCAAGGTGCAGGCAGTATGTATCAGTCTTTTGTAAATAAAAAAATATTGGAACTCCCTGTTGTTCATACATTTGCAGACGGTACTGCCGTTAAAAGACCCGGAGATTTAACATTCGATTTATGCGAAAAATATGTTGACGATATTGTTACCGTGACGGATGATGAAATAGCTTCAGCTATTTTAATTTTGATGGAAAGACAAAAACTCGTAGCAGAAGGCGCAGGAGCTCTCAGTGTCGCTGCTGTTATGTTTGATAAACTGCCTATTCATAATAAAAAGACTGCTTGCATAGTTTCGGGCGGTAATATAGATGTAAATATATTGTCAAGAGTTATTAACAGAGGTCTTTTAAAAACAGGACGATTATCTCACCTGACAATTGAATTATTGGATAAACCGGGGCAGTTAAAAGATGTGTCGGCTATAATCGCAGATTTAGGTGCTAATGTAATAAGAGTAAGACATAATCAGGGCGGAGAAAATACTGATATAAATGATTGTTTCTTAAAAATATCCATGGAAACAAAAAATGCCGAACACTTTGAACAAATTCAGCAAGCCTTGATTAAAAAAGGTTACAGAATAGCATCAAACGTTCAATAAATTTATGATTCTATAATCCATTTTTCTAAAATATCCTGATTTATGTTATCCAAGAATCTTGAGGGTTTTGATAAAACCATATTGGTTGCGTAATCAAACATATCAATCGGATAGGTAATATATAAATGCGTTTTCGCTCTTGTAACGGCAACATACATAAGTCTTAATTCTTCATCCAATTCTTCATCGGAATTAAATGAATAAGTTGAAGGGAATCTTCCGTCAACGGCACCTATTATAAAAACGGCTTTAAATTCAAGACCTTTTGCACTATGAATTGTTGAAAGCGTTAAAAATTCGTCTTTTATAGCACCTTCTTCAACATCAGTTACTGAAGTATCAGGCGGTTCAAGTGCTAAATCACTCAGGAAATCTTCAAGGTTTGAATATTTTTCACTTAAAGCATAAAAATGCTCCAAGTCTTTTTCTCTTTTTGTATAATCATCATATCTGTCAGCTAATATAGGATGATAGTAGTTAATTACATTTTGAACGATTTTTGACGGCTCAAATACATCTTTTTGACTCGTTTTTATTAATTCCGTTAATTTTTGTATTGCCCCGATATTTTTAACTTGTAGGTTTTTATAGTCAATTTCATTATTTGAAATTAAGACAGGCAGTAATCTGTTTGCACTTTGCGTTCCTATTCCGTCAAGTAAGAGAAGTATTCTGTTATAGCTTATAATATCCGACGGATTTAAAATAACTCTCAAATGCGCAATAATATCTTTAATATGGGCTGCTTCAATAAACTTCATTCCGCCAAATTTCTTAAAAGGAATATTTCTCTTCGACAATTCTATTTCAAGATTATATGTCATTCTTGCACTTCTTGCGAGTACGCAAATGTCATTTAAATCTATGTTTTCTTCCTCTGATAATTCTAATACCCTTTGAGTGATAAATTCTGCTTCTGTTTTCATATCTGAGGCGCATATTAATGATGGCTTTATAGGATTTTCTATTGTTGAAAACAGTGTTTTAGTATATTTTTCTTTTGCTTTTAGCAATATTTCATTGGATAAGGCGAGTATATTTTGAGAACTTCTGTAATTTTGCTCTAATTTTATTATTTTTGTATTTTCAAAAATTTTCGGAAAATTCAGTATATTTTTAAAATTTGCACCTCTGAAAGAGTATATACTTTGAGAATCATCTCCGACAGCCATAACATTTTGATGCTCCGAGGCGAGCAATTTTATTATTTGTGCCTGAATTGTGTTTGTATCCTGATATTCGTCTACCATTATATATTTATATTGGTTGGAAAGTTTTTTCCTTATTTCGGGATTAGTTTCCAAAAGTGTTCTTAAATATAACAGTAAATCATCATAATCCAAGATTGAATTTTTTCTCTTGTAATCATTGTAGTGTCTAATTATTTCATTGATTTTATCCGTTGAATTTTCAAACTGTTTATATTCGGATGAGATTACTTCATCGGAAGGAATGTTTTTATTTACGGCTTTTGAATAGATATCAAGTATTGTATGTTTTTTTGGAAACCGTTTTTCTTTTTTATCAATAATTTTAGCTCTTATGTGATTAACAATGTCCTCGGAATCTGTTCTGTCAGTAATTGTAAAGTTATTCTGAAGTTCTAAAAAAGAAGAATATTTTCTTAATATAATATTTGCAAATGAGTGAAATGTGCCTCCTGCAACTTGTTCACATCTTGAATCAAGAACGGTTGCAGCTCTTGAGAGCATTTCTTGTGCAGCTTTTTTGGTAAATGTCAGAAGCAATATATTCTTAGGATTAATTCCGTCTTCAATTAAACGTGCGACTCTGTATGTAAGAGTTTTGGTTTTTCCGCTTCCCGCTCCTGCTATTACGAGAATTGAACCTTCTTTTTGTTTTACGGCTTCATATTGCTGCGGATTTAATTCCTTTTCATAATCTATTTTGTAAATACTTTCGGTATTTACTTTTTTTAATGTATATTTTTTTTCGGTTAAATTTTCCATAATAATATTATACAGTTATTTATGTTTTTATAAATACTTACAGCTATTTTATATTTAAAACAATTTTAAAAACGGTTTCATCTTTGTCCGACTTAACCAATTCAATATCACCACCGATTAATTGCAGTTGATTTTTACATATTGCGAGTCCTAAACCGTTACCTTTTTCTTTTGTGGTAAACTCGGGTTCAAATATTTGAGTTTGAATATCTTTTGGTATTTCTTTTCCGTTGTTTTTAATTGTTATGGTAAATTTATCATTTTCCCGATTACAAAATATTGTGATTTTACTGCCTTTTGAACTTGCTTCTGCAGCATTAAAGATTATGTTCATAAGAGCGCATTCTATTTTGACTTTATCCGTGTTAATAATTACGTCGTCAAATTCTTCCAATACGGTTTCAATCCCAAGACTTTCGGTCTTAACTGCACATTGCATCAGTGTATTTAATATTATCTTTTTTATGCTTTCTTTTGTATAGTATGGTGCTGATATGCATCTTAATTCGCCTATAAGTGATGATATATGTTCCGAGGCATTATTTATACTGCTGATTGCATTATTTACAGAGGACAATATTTCACTTTTCATTTGAATTGATTGAAATCTTTTTTCTAAAATCTTTGAGTATAAATTTATAACTGAAAGGTTGTTTTTGATTTCATGTGAAATAAACTTAGCTTTGTCGGAAACTATTTGAGCCGTTTTTTTTGTTTCATCATCTGATAAATAATTATCCTTTTCCGCAGTTGTGTACATTATTTCTTCATTTGTATCATTGTATAACAACGCTATATTATTTATAGAGCCGTTTAAAATCTTATTTTCACGTCTGTCGGGTGAATATTTTTCGATTAAATTTTCAAAATCATCTTTGGAATTTTCTAAAACTTGTTTGGCTATATTTGAAATAATTTTTGAGTTATATAAAAGACAAACTTCTGAGGAATCTTGATTATTAGAGGAAGAATAATCCCATATTAAGCAAGCGGAGTATCTTTGTCCGAGAACTATTAAAAATTCCGTTTTCCCCCAAATATTTGTATCTTTTTGAGAATCTTTAATATTAAAAGAGTTTAAATTCTCAGAAAAGCTGAATAATTTAGCGCCTGCGAATCCGAGTCTTTTTAATAATGACTCTTTTCCTTGTATTTCAAGAATTCTGAACAGTATACAGCATTCAAATTTTTGATTTGAAATAACGGGTTCTAAAATTGCACGAAAAAGACCATTAATGGTCTTTTTTCGTAACTCTTTTTGAGAATATTCATAGATATATGGTTTAAGTGTGTTAAATTTATTTTTCATAAACTGATTATATAGCAATCTTTAATTTTTTTCTATTCATAAATCCGTTGTTTATTGCATATAAAACAGCTTGAGTTCTGTCGTTAACCTGCAGTTTTTGGAATATATTATTTACGTGCGTTTTAACGGTTGTTTCGCTTATAAATAATTTTTGAGCTACTCCTTTATATGTAACACCTTGTGTTAACAGTTCAAGTACTTCTTCTTCTCTTTGTGTGAGGAATTGGAGAAGATTTTCTTGTGAGGTAGTGTTGTTTGTTTCTTCTTTAAATGTTTTTTGAAAATATTCAAAAAATCTTGAAGATAAACCGGAGGGAAGATATATTTTACCTTGCATTATTTCTTCAATAGCATATATTAATTGAGCTGATGCCATTGTCTTTAAAATGTATCCTTTAGCACCTATTTTCATAGCTCTGAAAATTAAATCCGGATCATCATATCCTGTTAAAGCTATAATTTTTGTGTCTAAATTCAGACGTTCCATTTCACTTATTGCGGTTAATCCGTCTTTTTCCGGCATATTGATGTCCATTAAAACGATGTCGGGCTGATATTTCTTTACAAGATTAATTGCTATGTTGGCATTTGCCGCAGTTGCTATAACATCAAAATTTGTTTCGATGTTTATCAGCTCTTTAATCCCTAATAGATGTTCATAGTTGTCATCAACTAAAATAATTTTAACCTTTTTGCCATAATCCATTGTTCTTCTCATATACACACCTTAGCTCCCTGTAATACCTAACTCATATTTTCATATTACAGCTATGGGCATGGTCTGCTCATCCATATAAAGATTCATTTTCTTTTCGGACAAATTAATATTTTTGTCTAAACCTTAAGATTGATATTTAATCTATAAGCCACTCAAATTGTTGATTACGGTTCTTATTTATAAACTGTTTGAATTATTTTTTTTATTGTATTTAATTTTAAGTAATTTATATTTATTTACTTTATTTGTAATTATATGTTTTTGATTGTTGACTTGTTTGTTTTCCTCAGTATCGTTTATTTCTGATTTGAGGGTTGATTTATTCTCTTCTTCTTTTTGAATTTTCTCTTTTTTCTTAATCGTTTTTTTCTTTTGCGTTTCTTTAGTTACTTTATCGTTTTCTTTGATTTCGTATTCAAACAGAGAATTTAAAACTATATTATTTTCAGATGATTGTACTTCTTCAATATTTTTTACATAAAAAAGTCCGTCAGAATTTCTTTCAAAAAATACCATAACCGAATCAGATTCCGCAATTAAATGGTTTATAGCATTTTGAGATAAATATGTTGCATTTAAAGAAATTAAAGTTCTTATACTTTCCAAAACGTTATTATAGTTTTTTATATTTATCGTAAAAATAAAGCTTTTTAATCCTGTTAAAATCAGCTCTAATATTTTTATCGTTTCTTTAATATCGGGGTCAATTGCAATAACTTTAGATGCGGATATGTAGTGAAGATTATCCGAAACATTACTCAAAACTTCTACACTCTTTGATTTATCAATAAAATTTCTTATATAATTACAGAATAATTCATTATCGTATTCTTTTGAACATATAAGAATTATATTTTTGTTCGTTTTTAAAATTTCAGAAAGTATATTTTCAGACTGCTCATTTCGCTCAAATATGTTAATTAAATCAAAATTATCTTTGATTATTAAATCCTCCGCCTTATGTGTAGGTTGAGAATTATATTTGCTGTTTGTAAGTTCAAGTCTTTCTTTAAAGTTCATAATTTATTCTCTGTTTATTATATTTTGTGCTAATTTTTTAAAGGTTTGGGATATTTCCGTTTCGGGATTAATATCAGTGAGTGTCTTTTTATATTTAATTGATTCATTTATTGCAAAAGTACTGTATGGAATTTCTCCGAAAATTATTTTTTCAAGTTTTTGCTCTATTTCTTTTTTATCACATAATGGCTTATTAATACAATTATTTAAAATAATTCTGTAAGGTTTTAAATTTAAATTGTCTTGTATTAATTTTTGAGCTTTTAAAATTGATGTGTGTTGAGGTGATAAAATTACATATGTCATGTTAATAAATGATTTAAATAAATATTCATTCAATTCTTTATAATTTGGATTTAAATCAATAAGAATATACTTGAAGTATTCTTTTGCTTTTTCAAAAATAATGTTTAATTTATTTTGTTGAATATCAATTTTGTTTAAATCAGTATTATTTGAGATTAAATATAGGTTTGAACCGTTGTATTTTACTGTTTTTTCAAATAATACATCAGCTGTTTTATTTTCTAATTTAAGAGCATCTGAAAAATTTAGCGGAATATCCGTATTTAAAAGTGTAGTTATATTGTTTAATGTGTTATTAAAATCTAAAATAAGTACTTTCCCTTTTATTAATCGGGAAATTTGTTCTGCAGTATTTACAGTGAAAATAGATTTGCCGCAGTCTGTTTCTGCAGAAATAACCGCATTAATGTTAGAAGCGTGAGTTAATGATTTTCTTATAAATTTTTGATGAATTTGATTTAGAGCAAATATAAAATCATCTTTAACAATCGGTTTTAGTAAAAAATATTCGGCTCCGCATCTTAAAGATTTTACGTTGATATCAGTGGAATTATAATTAGAAATTATAATAAAATGATTTTTTTTATTCTCTGATAGTAATGAAACTTTATTAAGAAAATCCGAATTGGAAATGCCGATGTTTAAAATAATAATATTATCAGAATCGGTTTGTTTTAAGAGATTTTCATCAAAGAAATCATACTGAATTATATTACAGGAAAAAGTTACATCTGAAAGATAACTTTCAATAACGGTTTTAGTAATTTTTTCATCATCAAAGAGAATTATATTGACAGAATTTTCCATATAAAACATTTTACAACAAATTTGCAAATATAGAGAGTTTTTAATAATATAAAACAGAGGGATAAAAATGTCGGATGTAATAATAATCGGAGCAGGATTGGCAGGAAGTGAAGCTGCATTACAGCTTGCCAAAAGAGGAATAAGTTCGGACTTGTATGAAATGAGACCCATAGTTGAGACAGGTGCTCATAAAACCGAAAAATTTGCGGAATTGGTATGTTCAAACAGCCTTGGCAGCTATGATATTACAAATGCATCGGGACTTTTAAAACATGAAATGGAAATATTAGGTTCCGAGTTAATGCCGATAATCTTAGAATCCAAAATTCCTGCAGGCGGTGCTTTAGCTGTTGACAGAGAATTGTTTTCAAAGACTGTTACGGAAAAGATTGAGAATAATCCTCTGATAAATATTATTCGTGAAGAAAAAAATGATTTTCCTCTTGATAAGCCTGTTATAATTTCCTCAGGACCTTTAACCTCTGATAAACTATCAAAAAAAATTAAAGATTACATCGGAGAAGAATACCTTTCTTTTTTTGATGCCGTGAGTCCCATAGTTGAAAAAGAATCAATTGATTTTGATAAAGCCTTTTATATGAACAGATATAATAAAGGCGGTGCGGATTATATAAATTGTCCGATGAATAAAGAAGAGTATGAGAAATTTTATAATATATTGATAAATGCCCCGAAAATAGAATTAAAATCTTTTGAGAAGGGAGCAAAGTTTTTTGAATCTTGTCTGCCTATAGAAGTAATTGCGTCAAGAGGAACGGATACATTAAGATTCGGTCCTTTAAAACCTGTCGGCTTGATTGATGAAAGAACGGGGATTGAGAATTATGCGGTAGTTCAACTCAGGCAGGATAATAAATCTGCGAGTTTATATAATCTTGTCGGGTTTCAAACCAATTTAAAATGGAACAGTCAAAAAGAATTGATTCACTCTGTTCCGGGACTTGAAAATGCAAGTATAGTCAGATACGGAGTTATGCACAGAAATACTTTTATAAACAGTCCTAAATGTTTGAAACCAACATTGCAATTGAGAAAAAATGACAATATATTTTTTGCGGGGCAAATAACGGGTACGGAAGGCTATAGTGAATCTATAGCTTCAGGATTAATAGCGGGAATAAATATGGCAAGATTTATAAAAAATCAAGCGCCTTTAATACTTCCTCAGGAAACAATGCTTGGAGCATTGACTAATTATATTTCTTTTGAAGGACATAATTCTTTTCAACCGGTTAATTCTAATTGGGGTATTGTATCGGAAATGAACTTAGATAAAAAAGTAAGAAAGAATAAAAAATTGAAAAATGAATTGCTCGCAAAAAGAGCTATTGATATTCTAAGTGCGTACAAGCAAAAATTTTGTGAAAAATAAAAAGTAGCCGGAACTTTTATAAAGAAGGATAAATCTAATATTTTATATCGTTTTTTTTATTTGACGTATAATAAAAAAGGTATAAAAAGGAAAAAATTATGTGGAATTATTCGGAAAAGGTAATGGAACACTATAGAAATCCTCGAAATGTAGGTTCGATAGAGGATGCTGATGCTATAGGAGAAGCAGGCTCTTTATCGTGCGGTGATATGCTTAAATTGTATTTAAAAGTGGATGATAAAGGGATAATAACCGATGCAAAATTCCAAACATTCGGCTGCGGAAGTGCGGTGGCAAGCTCAAGCATTTTAACCGAAATGATTATAGGAAAACATATAGATGAAGCAAGAAAAATAACAAATAAACAAATCGCAGAAGAATTGGGCGGGTTGCCGCCTGAAAAAATGCACTGTTCGGTTATGGGGCATGAAGCTTTGGAAGCAGCTATAGCTAACTATTATCATGAGGAAATAAAACCTCATGAAGAAGATGAAACAGTTTGTTATTGCTTTGATGTTTCAAAATCGTTTCTTGAAAATGAAATAAAAAATAATAATTTAAAAACCGTAGAGGATGTTATAAATTATACAAAAGCCGGCGGCGGCTGCGGCAGGTGCAGAGGTAAAATTTCTGAAATTTTAGACTCTGTTAATGCAGTTAAAAAGGTTGAAAAATTAACTAAAACTCAAATGATTATAAAAATAAATAATATTATTGAAAAATATATATCTCCCGAGTTAAGAAAAGACGGCGGTGATATTGAATTAATAGATGTCGATGAAAATAAAATAAAAGTAAAATTATCGGGAAGATGTCAGGTCTGTAACCGTTCACAGTTAACTTTGACCCATTTTGTAGAAGCAACTTTAAGACAACATATTGATGAAAACATAGAAATTATTCAGGTGAAAAATGACTAATTCAAAACTTATATATTTGGATAATAATGCAACGACAAAAGTAGATGACAGAGTCGTAGAAGTTATGATGCCGTATTTTTCGCAATATTACGGCAATCCCTCAAGTATTTATGAATTTGGGGGCAAAAATGCCAATGCCATAAAAGATTCAAGGGAAATAATCAAAGATTTTATAGGTGCAAAAAATCAAAAAGAAATTTTATTTACCGCCTCAGGCAGTGAAAGTGCAAATACTGCAATAAGAGGTGTTTTATCAGGAGATAGGTCTAAAAATCATATAATAACAACTAAAGTGGAACATCCATGTGTATTAAATGTATATAAACAGCTTGAAAAAGAAGGTTATAATGTGACTTATGCTTCCGTTAATTCTTCAGGGGAATTAAATGTTGAAGAAATATATGATGCTGTCAACGAAAAAACCGCTCTTGTTTCTGTTATGTATGCAAATAATGAAACGGGTGCTATATTCCCCGTAGAAAAGATAGTCGAAAAAGTAAAATCAATAAACCCTAATACAAAGGTATATGTTGATGCGGTTCAGGCTGCAGGAAAAATAAATATTAATGTAAAAGATACACAGATTGATATGTTGGGGATATCGGGACATAAATTTCATGCCCCGAAAGGTATAGGTGCACTTTATGTTAAATCATCGGTATTATTAACTCCGCTTATAATCGGAGGACATCAGGAAAACGGCAGAAGAGCCGGAACCGAAAACGTACCTTTTATTGTGGGTATGGCAAAAGCAGCATTACTCGCGCAAGAATACCAAAATGTTGAAGATACTAAAGTTAAATATTTAAGGGATAAGCTTGAAACAGGACTTCTTTCAAAAATATATAATGCAAGATTAAACTCAAGTGCAAGTATAAGAGTCCCCAATACTACAAATATCGGATTTGAGTACATTGAAGGGGAATTAATTCTTTTAAATATGAACGATATCGGTATATGCGCAAGTTCCGGAAGCGCTTGCACTTCGGGAAGCTTGGATCCGAGCCATGTTTTAAAGGCAATGGGTATACCTTTTACTGCTTTGCATGGCAGTATTAGATTCAGCTTAAGCAGATATACTACCGAAGATGAAATAGATTATGCGCTTGAAAATATACCTCCGATTATTGAAAAGTTAAATAATATATCTCCGTTTCAAAATGAATTAAAAGAATTAAAAAGAAGAAAAGGTCTTATTTAAAATATAAGTACCCGACAAGATTTAAATCTATACTTCCATACATAAGCCTTATTCTGTTATCGCTAATAATAACCGCATTACAAAAAGCGATTGAATCTTGCTCCAAATCTTGTTGTGTTTGTTCTGCGGGAACTGAAAGAATAACTTGAGTTCCTTGCGAAAGCTCAAGCACATAAGTGTCTTTTTCAAGCCTTTTGCATGATAATTTATAATAACCGGGCGGAATTTTTTTGCCGTCATAACTGTACGCTTCAACAGGAATCATAACTGTAAGGGTTTGACTTAATTGGTCATCAATGTTTTGTGAATCCGCAAAATTTTTAAGATGCTCAAAATCTGAAGATGGTGACAAAGGCTGAACTTCTTGTTGTATTTTTTTTAATTTTTTTGAAGTTCTTCGTTCTTTTATTTGTTTTATGGTATCTTTTAATTTTTTATCCGTAATCGGTTTTTGATTGTCAAATCCTTTGTTAAATACAGATGAATTTTCACCCCAACCGTTCTCATCATCAAGAGCTTGGGTTATATCAGTTGAGAATAATATAATTACAAATATCAAAAAAAACTTAGTAAATTTCATATTCTATATAATACTTATTTTTTAACACATGTAAAGTGCCCGAGTAAATTTTTACGATAATCAGAAGGTGAGAGTAAAAATTTGCGAGTGGCGTATTGAAAAGGTTACAAAACGAGCAAGCGAAGAATGAGCTTTGCGAGCTTGTATGCATAACGAAGTGGAGTCTGAGCAACTTTACGGTTGCGAGGAGCAAACGTAATATTGCGACACTATATTAAATTTTAAGTTACTTTTTACAAACAATATGGTATTATATTCATATATTTAGGAGGATAAATAATGAAAAAGTTAAAACCATCTTCATTTGTTTCCATATTTGTATTGACTGCAGCACTTTTGTTTATGAATGCCATCAGTGCATATTCATATGAAATAAGCTCCGATGATTCGGATATTAAAATAGATAAATTTCAACCGAGTACGGGATTGAAGATAAAAACGTCTCCGCTTGCTCAGGCAATGGAAAATGCTACATACAATGCTACTCATAAAGGTCAACCAAAAAGAGATACTACAGTAAGACCGTTTAACGGGTATGGAAAAACCGAACAAAAACCTGTTAAAAGGCGTGACACCAGTAAATTCAGATGGTATTAATACACAAAAAGGAGTGAAGAAATGAAAAAAACTTTATTTACAATTGCACTTACAACTGCAATTATGCTTGTTTCCTCAAATATTGCAAATGCAGGAACTGTAACTTTTACAAAACCGTCAATTAAATATAATAATAACGGTGAATCATTCTTAGATAAACAAAAACATGATATAGAACAAGCTAAAAAAGAATGGAATCAAAAACAAGAACAAAAAGCTAAAGAATCTCAGGCAAAAAAAGAACAGGCAAAAAAAGATTATGAAAAATCAAAACAAGATTTACAAAACAAAGGAAATGAAGTTAAACAAAATATAAAAAATCAACAAGATAAATTAAAAAATGATATTGAAAAAACAAAACAGGATTATAAAGCAAAAAGTCAGCAAAAAGCAGCTGAAAGTCAAGCAAAAAAACAACAAAGACAAGATGCTATTAAGAATTTTAAAGATTCATTCAAATAAGTTTTTTAATTTTATCCATTCAAAAAGAACCTTTTTTATAAAAGGTTCTTTTTTTATTGACATGCTTTAAGTATAGGGGTTAAAGTATAATTAATGTTAATTAGAGGAGTTTATTATGAAAAAGTCAGTTATAATCATGTCGTTATTATTTGCGTTAATCGGAATTATAAATTTAAAAGCCTGTGCTGATAATCAGGAAATGGTAACAATAAAAATCCCTGCCGATGAAATAAATAATATAGATATAAAGTATCAAAAACAAGAAGAGTCAGCAGCTTCAAAATTTGTTAAAGCAACAAAAAAGGCAACAAAGAAAACAGTTGATTCAACAAAAGATTTAACGGAAAAAACAGTTGATGCAACAAAAAAAGCAACGGGTAAAACTGTTAATGCAACAAAAAAAGCCACAGATAAAACCGTAAAATCGACAAAGAAATTTACCGATAAAACCGTTGACGTAACAAAGAAAGCAACTGATAAAACAGTAAAAGCTACAAAAAAAGCTACCGAATCAACCAAAGAATTTACAGAAAAAACAATAGATGAAACAAAAGACTTTATTGATAATATAAATCCTAACAAGCCTGTTACTGTTGAAGGGCTTGAAAAAAAGTCGGCTATAAAAACCCTTAAAAATGAGAGAAATGAGTTAAAAGCTGCATATAATTCAAGAATAAAAGATATAGATGCAAAAATAAAATTAACTGAAATTTCAACCGATATGACTCAAGCACAAAGACAAAACAGAATTTACAATTTAAATAAAGAAAAACAGGAAATAATTAATGCCCGTGAGTCTGCAATTGAAAAATATAATTCTCAAATAAAAAAACTAAGAGAAACATCACAAAAATAATTACAGCTCATTATCGTTATATAGTTTATATCCGTCTTCATAAGCACTTCTTACTGCTTTGGCAAATTTCTTGCCAGTATCCCAATAAGAAGTGTGAGCTCCCATAAAGGTACGTTTACTTTTTATATTTGATTTCGTATATATAAAACCATTATTTGGAGAAATAGGCATTTCTATTTTGTCTTTTAAATCTTTATATGATACGTTTTCAATAACGGTATAGCCTAAGGGGTCATCCGCATAATTAACGGTAATCCAAAACATGTCATTTTCTAATATATACTTATACAATAACTTATTGTAATAGGTAAAATTGAACTTTGGATTTGAAATATCGGAATAAAAAAGGATTAAAGGACTTCCGAAATTAACAATACCTTTAAGTGCTCCCTTTGGAATACAATATTTACAAGTATAATCATCCATTTTAATATATTCGATTTTTGATTTATCGTTATTAATATTAGGAATAAGTTTTAAATCCGCACTGTAGACGGCTAAACCTGATTCAACGAGTGCATCTATACAAGTATTGTTTCTTTTATTATTTTTTATGAATTCTTTAAAATCCTCGGGTATGTTTGTTTTACTGAAGTAGTCATAGATATTAATGTCGGGAAGTTTATTATACATATATTCATAAGTAATAAAAGAACCTGCGCTGTATCCGAAAAGTATAACCTCTTTATTTCTTTTATAATTGGACATAACTTGGTTGTGAAGATCGTCTATTACCGGATGCATATTTCTGTAATGAGATACCCATATTGCATCATGAAGATAATGAGCGAGCAGTGTTCTTACTGTTTGTGCAATTTTTGGGCTGAACATTTTTGTGATTTTCAGGTCTGAATTTAAATTTTGTATTTCTTCACTGCTTCTGTCTCCCCAAAAAAATGTTTCATAACTTTGAGAAATTTTATATTTATTCTCATTCAAGAGTCTGCTTTTAATAAGTGCTGATTCATTAAACGCTTCATACATATACGGATGCAGTTTTTCAACCCCTGAGAAAAACCATTTTTTCATTTTTTTGTCGTTGTTGTTGGAACCGTTTATGTATATAAATTGAATTTCCTTCGGATTTTCATTAGAAAAAGAAATCTGAGGAAAAAATAATAATAAAGCTAATAAAAAAATAATTTTCTTCATAAATAAATTTTACAATGATGTTTTTATTTTTTCACAATTATTTTAGACTTTGTTACAAAATTATTTTTTGTTATAGTATAAATTAAGTAGAGTTTAGGAATTATCAATATGAATATATTATTTGGAATAATCGGAATAGTTTTAATACTGTTAATTGCATTTTTTATGTCAAATAATAAAAAAGCAATAAATTATAAAACAGTTATAGTCGGCTTAATTTTGCAGTTTTTGTTGGCTATATTTATATTAAAATTTGAGCCCGGAAAAATAATGTTTGAATATATAGGCAGATTTATTGAAAAAATTCTTGATTTTGCGACTGAAGGTGCTAATTTCGTGTTTGGACCTTTATCAAACAGTCCCGAAATTTTAAAAGAAATTTTTGGTGATAAAGCTTTTATGTTTGCATTAAACCTGATACCTGCATTGATATTTATGATGATATTGGTAAATATCCTTTATTATTACGGAATTATGCAAAGAGTAGTGGCATTTTTCGGTAAAATAGTAAATAAATTAATGGATGTATCGGGAGCGGAAGCATTATCAAATGTGGCAAGTTCATTTGTCGGTCAAGTGGCAGCTCAAATTACAATAAAACCCTATCTTCCGAATTTAACACGTTCTGAGGTATTAGCCTCAATGACAGGAAGTATGGCATGTCTGTCCGGAGGATTAATCGCTGTATATGCAGGGCTTGGAATTCCCGCACAATATATGCTTGCTGCATGTATTATGGCTGCCCCCGGAGCTTTGGTAGTTTCAAAAATTATTTATCCTGAGACATTAGAACCTCAAACAAAAAAAGATTTTAAAATAAGAAGAAGACGTACTGATGTAAATGTTTTGGATGCTATATCCAAAGGAGCGACTGAAGGTATGAAAGTCGGCTTAAATGTAATAGCAATGCTTATTGCTTTAATAGCTCTAATCGCTCT
This sequence comes from Candidatus Gastranaerophilales bacterium, assembly GCA_947625345.1. GTDB lineage: Bacteria > Cyanobacteriota > Vampirovibrionia > Gastranaerophilales > Gastranaerophilaceae > Avigastranaerophilus. The sequence goes on along the minus strand of CANQNX010000007.1, from coordinate 9,694 downwards.
AATTGATTATTTCTTGGGTAAATTTGGTATGTTTGCTCACAATGTACTTCATATCAATTTATCTTTTATCGGAATGGATATTGAACATTTATCAATAAAAATGATATTCGGTAAAATATTTTCGATATTTGCACTTTTAATCGGTATACCTTTGAAAGAGGTTACAACGGTCGGCTCATTATTAGGTACTAAATTTGTTTTAAATGAAGCTATAGCATTTACAGATTTAGCTTCAATAAAAGAAATAATATCGGAAAGAAGTTTTATAATAGCAACGTTTGCGCTTTCAGGATTTGCTAATTTTACATCTGTTGCAATACAAATTTCAGGTATAGGAGAAATAGCTCCGAATCAGAGAAAAAATCTTGCGAGGATGGGAATTAGAGCACTTATTGCAGGAACTTTAACCTCTTATATCTCTGCGTGTATGGCTGCAATGCTTATTTAATTTTTAGGCATTATATTCAATTCTTTTATCTACTAACGGATTGATTGCGCTGTGTTGTTTGTCATATGTATTATCAACATATAATGCTTTTGCAACTCTGTGAATATTCTTAATTTTTTTGCTTAATCTGTTATTTTCGTTAAAACTCCAGTATTCAATAAATTTTTCTTCACTAAAGGGAAGAGCGGAACATCTTTTGCATTCCGTTGTTACATATTTCGGTATACCGTCTTTTGTGTCGATATAAGCTTTATTTATTTCTTTTTGAACTTCTTTTATCTTTGAATCTGATTCTTCGGGATAAGGGAAATAGTAACAGGTTTCTTTAATGTTCGGAATATTCATTCCTCTGTCTATATCTGTTGTTTTTGTTGTTTTTCCCCAAAAACCTCTAAAATTTTGGTATTTAGATACATTTGAATTATTACATATTTGTTGAATTTGCATCTTTTTCCTCTGATTATTTTTGATTCACGAGTATAAAATAATGTAATAAAAATTTTTTGCTAGTTTTTTGATAATTTTTTTTAATTATTTATTAATTGCAAAATAAATATCTTTTAACCGTTTTTTACTGATATGAGTATACAGTTGAGTTGTAGAAACGTCACTATGTCCTAATAATTCTTGAACAATTCTTAAATCGGCACCGTTTTCCAATAAATGTGTTGCAAATGAATGCCTTATTGTATGAGGTGATATGTCCTTATTAATATTTTTCCCTATCGTGTTAATAAATGTATAGACATCTTGTCTTGTAAGTTTCTTACCTGAATCTTTTATAAAAAGGTATTTTGTTTTTAAATTATATTTTTTTATTATGTAATCACGTTCTTTAATGTATTTTAATATGGCATTAACAGCTTTATTGCCAATGGGTACAATACGTTCTTTTGAACCTTTTCCGATACATCTTACGTATTTTGTCTTAAGGTCAATATTATTTATTTGAATATCAGTAAGTTCAGACACTCTGAGTCCTGCCGCATAAAGAAGTTCAAATACCGCTTTATCAAGTAAGGACATATTTAAATTTAGAAGCTGGGTTATTTCTGACATTGAAAGTACTTTTGGCAGCTTCTTGGGTAATTTTGGTTGTTCAATTTCCAATGCGGGATTGTGTTTAATATATTCCTTGATTTCAAGCCACTTAAAAAATCCTTTTATTGAGGCAATTTCTCTGACTATACTTTTAGGGGTATATTTTTTATCATATAAATTTTTAATGTATAAATTCAGATGAAACCTTTGGATTTTAGATATATCTTCAATATTTAGCTCCGTTAAGAAATCAGAAAGCGAATATAAATCACTTTGATAGGCGAGAATAGTATTTTGGCTAAGCCCTCGTTCAGCTTCAAGATACTCTGTATATGGTACTATATAATGTATCAACATAAGTTGATTTTAGCACTTTTTTATTTTTTTGTTAATTAAGGAATTTTTTTGAAGATTCAATGATAGAATCAGTTCTTTTTAAAAGTTCTTCTGCCATTTTTTCAATTTCTGCGGAATTATCGGGCACTACAACAGGGTCAATGGAAGGAACATATAAACCATCAGCGGATTTAATTTTTTTTGATGCAATAGGTTCATTGCTGTTTTCTTGATTTAAGGGTGTTTGTGCCGCCGTATTATTATCATTGTTAAACGGGTTTGATTGATTATTATTAGGTTGATTTAAATGTTGATTCAATAAATTAGTATTTTTATTATTCGTTTGATCTATTGGTGTATTTTGATTTTCGTTTTGAATGGACTGGCTAATTGCCGGTTCTGATTTTGTTTCTTCTTCTTTTTTCTTCTGATTTTCTAAATATGTTTTGGGTTTGCCAAAAATTTTATGGAAAAGTTTAGTAATCGGTTTTTGAAGCAGCGGCTGTAAAACCATTAATACGAGCATAAATCTGGCAAATCCGCCTGCAAATCCTTTTAATGTAGGGAGAGAGAACTTTATATTATGATTATTCGGAAGTTTAATAACCTTTTTCTTTTTGATTGTATCAAGTCCTGTAGCTAAAACATTTCCTGCCCATTTTAAAGGTTTTTCCCAAAATTTGAGTTTAGTACCTTCTTTGGAAAGGCTTTTAGCTGCTTCTTTAACTTCTTTTAAACCTTTATTTGCCAATTCTTCGACTTTAGTTTTATCAACGCCTTTTAATAATAATTTCTTTTGAATATTTGCAATTTTTAAACCTTCTTTTGTCAAATTCGGATTCGAGTTAGCTTTTGAAATAAGTTGTTTCAAAGCTTCTCTGCCTTCTACTGACATGCCTCTGTATTTATTTCCTGCGACCTTGTACAACAAGTTTGTGCTCGGGCCGATTAAAATAAGTCCTAAATATTGTTCTGAGAGAACGTGCATAAATGTAGAGAATTTTTCACCTTTAGGTGCTTTTTTTGCTTCTTTATATGAGTTTATAAGTCCTGTTGCAACAAACAACATACTTAACATTCCTCCGCCATAGGTTAAAACATCTTTTGTTTTAAGAAGACCTTTTGCACTTTTTTGTCCTAAAGTAGTTTTACCTATTTTTGATTCGGCAGCTTGTAATTTTTTTGAAAGATGGCTTAAATTAATATTTCCGCCAAACAAGCTTTTCTTATTTAGTTTTGTTATATTATTATTTTTTGCTAAATCTTCAATAGTATGTATTAATTCTTCAGATGAAATCTTAGAAGTATTTCCGTTTGATATTGACTCAAATACTTTTTTCGTAATATCTGAGGATTTATTGAGGATATTTGTAACCTCAGGACTATTATTTATATCAGTTAAACCTGATATTATTTGACTTTTAAATTGTTCCGAAAATGCGGAATGTTTAGCAAATGCACTTTTTGGAATAGCTTTATAATCATTTGTAAAATACTTTGTAAATGAATTAGTTTTTATAAATTTTGAAAATTTGTCCATTTTATCTTTTGAAAAGATTTTTTCAAGATTTAAACTATTTGATATTTTATCCCCAATCTTTGCTGCTTTATCAAGTAATTTGCTGCTCATTAATTTGTCAAAAATATTATCAAAAATGATTAATGGTACCATAACGAGAGCAACTTCATTAGGCTTTGAATCTCCCATAAACATTTTTCCGATTGAATTATTTTCTACATTATCACTAACAACCTGCTTGGATTTTTCAAGGTTTTTTTGAAGGTTATAATTATCTTTGTTTAAACCTGTATTTGTAACCGGATATGATGATGTAGAATTCATGGAACTTATAATATTTGACATTATTACCTACCTCTATATTATTATTAAAACAAATAAATATAATAATTGCTCCAAAAAAAGGTATTAATTAAATAAAGTAACAAATTGTAATAAAAAAAAGAGCGGGAAAAATCCTGCTCTTTTTTTATTATTTAAAAATATTTTTCTAACTGTTTGAGAATAATTTAAATGTTCTTTCAATGTTATTGTCTATAACTTTTCTTACGGATTCAAGCTCTTTAAGTACGGCTTCATGTTGAGTTTCAAGTTGTTGGATTTCCATTTCAAGCATATTGTCCTGTCTTGCAATTCTTGTAGTTTCATAATTATATTTGCTTTCAGCTTGAGAATCATCTGAAGTATCCAAAACATATTCTATATCGGATGAGCTTGGTAAAGTATTTATGGTAATTCCGGGTGTGTCATTCAGAGTGTTAAATATAAATAAAGTACCGTTTGCAATCGCATTTTGGAGAAGTTTGCTGTTAGTTAAATATTCGCTTCCGTCAGCTATTTTATAGTACTTGTCATTTATTTTAGCTTCGCCCTTGTGTTCGGAATCGTCACCTTCAATTGTAAATAGGTCATTGCCTTCAATATCTTTCGGAATATTATAGTTATCGCCGTCTTTTGTCAGATAAATCGTATTGTTAACATCCGTAATAAGGTATCCCATGGAAGTTAAATCTGTATAATTAATATCTTTTATTGAATATCCCGAATCTTTGGAAGTATCTGTAACTTTAACTGTCAGCTTGTAATTATTCATAGCTTCATTATATTCTTTTGCAACTTTCTCTGAACGCATTGCAAGAGTATTTTGTCTTTGTGACAACAATATTTCACTGTACTCAATATCACTGAGTCGTGATGTCAACATTAATAATCTGCCTTGCGATGATGTTAAACCCATTAAGTTCTCCAATATAATTTGTTACTTATTTATATATATCGGAATTTTTTTTAAAAACTTAAATTTTTACTTAAATTAGCTTAACATTTCTACATATATAAATTATTTATTTTTTATATAATTTGCTATATTTATAACGTTATTAACTTCCTGCGGAATGAAATATTCACAAGTAGACCAAAGAAGTGTCTCAGGTATAATGCCGTCAAATTCTTGCTCAAGGGCTTTTTTATTGCAATAACCTTTAACCATATTATTTGTTCCGTCAATTTTAGGGGAAAAATATGCGCAAGATTGGCAAATTTTCATTCTGAAACCATGTTGTTCAAGAGTGTTGGTGATATCCTTAACGGCATCACACATCCTGACATACTCTTGTGTTGTTTCTTGTTTCTTATTTTTATATCTGAATACTGCTTTTTTAAATCCGTCTTCTGATATTAAATCCAAAAAACAGGGGAAAACATTTCTTCCGTTCGTAACATTAACCGGAACTGAAACTTTTTCTATAACGGGTTTTTTCTTAGGTTTTATAAACTTTGATATAAATTTGCATATCTTTGTTTTTGAAATAGTATCAGCTAAAGTATAGAACGGGCATGATGCTAAATACAATAACGGTTTAGCATAAAGATGTGTCGTATATATTGAAAATCCGAAAGCTAATGCCAAAACAAAAGCTATAAATATTGACCATGGAAAATCAAATAAGAAATAGTAGTTAAAAGAATATGTACCGACAATTATTAATATTGCAATAAGTACAATAGGGTTTGGTTTAAACAGAGAGAACAAAAATTCCAAAAATTTAAAATTAGTTAATATTTTAGGATTCAAGCAGTTTTTAAAGAGTGACATTTTAAAAGCAAAATCAGGTCTTCTAATTTCATAATCCGCAGAAGAAACATAAGTTTTGATTTCCGGAACAAAAATCGGTGGGCAATTAACGCTTGTTAAGAGAAAAGAATATTTTAATTCTGCGTTTGCATCTTTAAAATCAATGCATCTTACTTTTTCCAATACTTCATGTTTAATAATTGTAATATCAGAATCAATGGGAACAGCGAGTCCTAATTTTGCACGTCCCGACTTCATTATATTTACATTGTATTCATTAACATTTGAAAAAACTTTATCATAATATTTTGCATTTTCTAAAAATATTTCCGTTGAACCTACTATGACGGAATGTTGATTTAGTGCTTCATTAATGCAGGATAAGAAATCAGTTTTAACAATTCTGTTGGCATTTAAAAATACATATGCATCCACTTTTTTAAAGGATAAAAGATTTTCAAGGAGCCATGAAATAGCTTTATCTCTTCCGAAAGGGATATCATCATTTAAGCGCCACAATTTAGCACTGCCTACAAACTCTAATTTATTTGAAGAATCATCAGTACAATTATCAAGTATAATGTGTATTTGATAATTACCTTTAGGATAGTTTTGTTTCTTTAGCTGTTCTAAAAGATTAACAATTGTTCCTTCGTTATTATGAGAATATATAACAACTACCAAGTTTTTATGTTCGTTTGTATCAGTTGTTTTTTTCTTTGAGGGAACAATTTTGCTGAATATAACAATTAGTGCAAAATATATTGCAAATATAGCACAGTACAAAAATAAAACGGTTATAATACATAAATTTATAGTGTTAAGCATGTTCCACCTCTTAACATGATTTTATGAAAAACTAAAATTTTTTTCCAGTATGCAGAATATAATTTTAAAATCAATATTATGTAAATTTTTATTAAAATTATAACAAAAAATATAAACTTTTTAACAATTTTAAATTATTATAATTGTAACAAATCCCCAAATCTCCTCCCAAGATTATTAAGTATTAGCTGCTGTGCAGCTTTTTTTTTGAAAAATTTTTCTTGATAATATAAATTTATGTTGTAATATATGGTTATCTTTTTTTGATTGAATCAATGGAAATACACTGAATAGAGAGTAAGAATAAGAGAACTTAAAATATATGCGCCTGTAGCTCAGCTGGATAGAGCGTTTGGCTACGAACCAAAAGGTCGGGGGTTCGAATCCCTCCAGGCGCGAATTAAGCAAAAAGCCCTATAAATAGGGCTTTTTTATGTTTTTTAGTTAAAAAATTTTGAGGTATTTTGAATAATATCTCTTTTGAGCTTTTTGCTAATTTTGCCACAGAATAGTAAAAAATGTTTAATGACAATAGGGCATTGACTTCTAAACTCTTTAATAATAAAATTTGACTAAACCGTTCTGGATTGTATTATAGGAGAAATGTGAATGAAAAAGACAGGTTTTTTGCTTGCTGCATTATTAATTTGCTGCAATTGTCAGTTACAAGCAAATGCTAATGAAAAAATTAAATATGAGTCATATGAATGTAATATAACAAAGATAAGTGATGCTTCTATTTCTGCATATGCAAGTGATACACATTATGTTAATTTAGAAAATGCAACGGGGCAAAATTATCATGATATGACTGATAACAATGGTGGTGCTTTATACACAGAAAGCAGTCATACAACCAATGTAACGGAAACTAAATTTAATAATAATACCGCAAATACTTCAGGCGGTGCAGCATATAATTCAGGTACCCTGAATGTAAAAGACTCTGCATTTAATGACAATAATGCTGAAGGTGGATACAGCAAAAATGGTTCAGGTGGTGCCATATATAATGAAGGAACTTTGACAGTTGAAGGTTCTTCATTTGAAAACAATAATGCAGGTAAAAGTCAACAGGTTTGGCAAGAAGAGGGTCATGGGGGTGCTATATATAATAAAAGCAAAGCAACAATTACAGATTCAACATTCACGGGAAATCACGCAAGATATGGCGGTGCTATATATAATGATGTAGGTGCTGATTTGACTGTACAAGGTACATTTAAAAATAATACGGCTAAAACAGGTGCTGCAATTAATAACCATCAAGGGACAGTAACCGTTGGACAAGGTTCTGTATTTGAAAACAATTCTACTACAAGTTATGAAGGCGGTGCAATTACTAATTATGACGGTACTATAAATATTGAAGACAATGTAACTTTTAAAAATAATAATGTTTTTAATCCGTTAGAAGATACCGGCTTGCAGAAAGGCGGAGCTATTTCTTCCGAAGGTGAAGGGAACAGCAAAGTTTCAATTGGCAATGGAGTAACTTTTGAAGGTAATAAAGCTGTTTCGGGCGGAGGAATTGGTCTTTATAAACATAACGATGTAACAATAGGAGATAATGTTACGTTTAAAAACAATCAGGCAAGGCGAGAAGGTGGTGCTATAGATGTTTATACTTTGATTAATGATGCCGGCATATCAAGCTTTACAATAGGTAATAATGCATTATTTGAAGGTAACCAAGCCGGTTTTGTTGATGAAGAAGGATATACTCCGGATTTTGTTTTTGGCGGAGCTATTGCAGTCAGTGAAGAGACATATAATGATGACAAAAACAGTTCTTTTACAATAGGTGAGAATGCGGTATTCAGAAACAATAAAGCAATATATGATAATTCTTCCGTATTCGGTTATGGCGGTGCTTTATATAATGCCGCTTATAAAACAACGGTAGGCAATGGTGCATTATTTGAAGGTAACTCTTCAAATTTTGGAGGTGCCGTTTATAATCAAGGCACTTTAGGAATTAATCAAAATGCAACATTTAAAAATAATAATGCATCATACGGCGGTGCTTTGTATAATTGCTACACTTTTACATTGGGTGAAAATGCTTTATTTGACGGCAACACTGCAACAATGGGCGGTGCTGTATATAATTCAAGTGCATCAGAAAATTCAATACAAAAAGCGACATTTAGAAATAATCAAGCAAATATGGGCGGTGCTATTTATAATTATTTATATAATACATATGATGGTTCCAGTTATACCAGTACATTGAATATTACAGATTCCGTATTCACCGGCAATAAAACAAAGACTGATACTTCCAATAATAATGGAGGTGCTATCTATAATCAATCAATCGTAAATGTTACAAATTCATTATTTGAAAATAATACCGCAAGCTTTATGGGCGGTGCAATTTATAATGCTAATAGCACGGGGCTTGATGGAAACGGTTTGACGGTTGAAAATTCTGAATTTACAAAAAACAGCTCTGTCTATGGCGGTGCAATTGCTGCTTCAGAAAGTACCACAACTACAAAGGTTACAAAAACAACTTTTAAAGATAATCGGGCTGTAACAAATGAAAGTGGTTCGGGCGGACAAGGCGGTGCTATTTATACTGATGATTACTATAGTAACATTACTTTGGATGTCGAGGATTCGCTATTTGAAGGTAATATTGCAGGAAATGAAGGTGGCGCTATCTATGCAGGCGATACAACCAATATTAAAAATTCCACATTCATAAAAAACAGCTCAAACGGTCAAAACTATACAAATGGAAGTCGTAGTGCGGGAAATGATAATGGAGGCGGAGGAGCTATATTTGTTCACGGTGATTCAACAACAACCGTTGAAGGCTCTGCCTTTATAAGTAATGTATCTGCTACGGTAGGTGGTGCCATAGCTACACAATCTAATGCTACGACAAATAATTTGACTATTAAAGGCAGTTCTTTTAACGGCAACAGTGCTAAATATAATGGTGGTGCTATTGCTACATATACAGATACTACAATTACCGATACAAGCTTTGTTGATAATAACGCAGGAGATAAAGGCGGTGCTATTTGGGCTAACGGTGATATTACGGTTAAAGCCGAAAATAGCGATATAGTTTTTCTTGGTAATAGCGCAAAAGAAGGCGGCGATATTTACATGGATGAAATATCAGGAAGCGGCACTATAGGAGATTTAAAACTTGAAGCGGCACAAGACAAAAACATTACAATTGCTGACGGAATTGCAGGTGCAAAAGAGTATAATGTAAATTTAAATGGTGAAGGTACTGTTACCTTTATGGGTGAAATTCAAAATGCGAATATGTCTGTTACAAACGGTACTTTGCATTTAGCAGAAGGAAGCTCTTTAGGAGATGGCACTAAAATTAATGTCGATGGCGGTGTTCTTGATTCGAGAGACGGTAAAATCAATGACTATAGCGGAAAAATTGAAATAGGCACCAATTCAAAACTTAAATTTG
>CANQNX010000006.1 GCA_947625345.1 Candidatus Gastranaerophilales bacterium | reverse complement strand
ATTTTATAAAATTAAATCATATCTGTTTCGTAAACCATATTATATTTATCCGCTAATTCCTTCAAGAAGTCGTGACCCAGTTTAATTCCTTCCTTAGTTGATAAATATTCTTTGATTTTATCCATATTTTCAAATATTTTATTATTCAATTTATCATATTTATAATTATTATAGTCTTTAGGTATTAAAAATTGATTTTTTAATATATTTGCAATTTCTTGCGGATTAAGTGAAGTATCTATACCGATTTTATTTAATTTTTCCAAAACTTCTTCATATGAAAGTTTCGTAAAATCAATAAATAAGTTGTTGCCAAATGCCTTATCAGCTAACAGAATCACATCATTTTCATTTTCTTTATAGTCAATTTTAAGCCTGTCAAGGACTTTTGAATATATAATTTTTTCTAAATCCAAATAAAGAGCTTGAGGATTTTTATCAATTTTAAATTGAGTTTTTTTGGTAAGTTTTGAAAAAGACCCATCTTTTGAAACAGCTTCTTGGCTTATTGCATCGGTAGTAAGAAGAAAAACTACATCTTGAGTTGATAAAGGAGTCTTATTTGGATGCCCATGCAATAATATACCGCCTTTTTGAATCAATGAGGGATTAATACTGCAAGAATACGCTTCACCTTTTGAATTATGAACACTTCCGTCAGGATTTATAAGATATCCCTGTTCAATATGTTGTGTTTTAAGTGTGTTAATAATATCTTCTTTAGCTGCTTTTATTTTTTCTTCATCAATTTTTGAATCTTTATTTGTTAAATTTTTATCTAAAGCATTAAAGGAAGGATTTAACCCGACATAATTCAAAGGACTCAGAGAATAATTACTATTAAGATGTACTTTACCAAACATATATTTTAGATAACTCCGCTAACTTAATAAAGTTATAAGAACATAAAAAATTGCGTTTTTACTATTGACTGTTTTTATATTAGAATATTTTTGAAAAGAAAAAACGGGTGAATAATATGACAGAGTGTGAAAAAAAAGAATTAAAAGACAGTATAAATTTACCGAAAACAACGCTTGAAATGAGAGCAAATGCGGTACAAAAAGAACCTAATACCCAAAAATTTTGGGAAGATAACAACATATATGAAAAAATCCTTGAACAAAGAGATAAAACAAAATCCTTTGTTTTACATGACGGACCTCCGTATTTGAGTTCGGATAAAATACATGTTGGAACCGCATTAAATAAAATATTAAAAGATATAATAATAAAATATAAATCCCAAAGCGGTTATTATGCACCTTATGTACCGGGGTATGATGCACACGGGCTTCCGATTGAAAATGCGGTCGTAAAGACAATAAAAGGCGGAAGACAAGCAGTATCGGAAGGTGAACTCAGACAAAAGTGCAGAGAATACGCTAAAAACAGTTTAAAAGGTCAGGAAGCTGCTTTTAAACGCTTGGGTGTACTCGGAAATTGGTCTAATCCATATCTTACAATAGCACCCGAATATGAAGCCGAACAAATAAGAGTATTCGGCGAAATGTATAAAAAAGGCTACATTGAAAAAGGTTTAAAACCTGTTTATTGGTGTGCATCTTGTGAAACAGCACTCGCTGAAGCTGAAGTTGAATATGCCGACCACGTTTCAACAAGTATTTACGTAAGATTTAAGTTTAACTCTGATGACAAAAACAAAGTTTATAACCTTATTAAATCTGATGCACAAAATGATTTATACGTGGTAATTTGGACAACAACTCCGTGGACAATTCCTTCAAACTTAGCTGTTTGTTTAAATTCAAGACTTGAATACAGTGTATTTACGTATAATAACGATAATTATATAGTGGCAACCGAATTATTAAACAGCTTCTTAAAAGGTGTTAATTGGGATGAAAACGAAATCAAGATATTAGGAACATTAAGCGGCGCAGAATTAGAAAACATGAGCGCATTTCATCCTTTATATGACAGAGAAAGTAAGATAATATTAGGTGACCACGTTACGCTTGATGCTGGTACGGGTTGTGTTCATACAGCCCCCGGACATGGTCTTGAAGACTGGGAAGTATGTCAGAAATATTCAATTCCTACATTTTCTCCGTTAGACTCAAAAGGTATTTGGCAAAAGTCAGATATGTTTGATGACCCCGATTTAATAGGCGTTCCATATTATAAAGGTAATGAAATAGTTATACAAAAACTTGAAGATAGGAAAGCTTTACTGTCAAAAGCTGATATAACTCACAGTTACCCTCATTGTTGGAGATGTAAAAACCCTGTTATATACAGAGCTACACCGCAATGGTTTGTCAAAGTTGACAAATTCAGAGATAAAGCAATGGAAGCCATAAAAAATGTAAAATGGATTCCATCAAGCGGTGAAAGCAGAATCGGCAACATGGTCGCAGGAAGAACTGATTGGTGTATATCACGTCAAAGAGCATGGGGTGTTCCGATTCCGGTATTTTATTGTGAAGACTGCGGTGAAGTTATTTGTACGGATGAAACTATTGAAAATATTGCACAAATATATTCAAAGGAAAGCTCTGATGCTTGGGTAAACCACAGCGCTAAAGAATTACTTCCTAAAGGATTTAAATGTCCTAAATGCGGTAAAACACATTTCAGAAAAGAAAAAGATATTATGGATGTGTGGTTTGATTCGGGTATATCTTGGAGAGCTGTTGTTGAAAACCGCTCGGAAGAATTGGGTCACACTCCTGTTGATATGTATCTTGAAGGCTCAGATCAACATAGAGGATGGTTCCAGTCTTCGCTCTTGACTTCTGTAGCAACCGTTGAACACGCACCATATAAACAAGTACTTACTCACGGATTCGTTTTCGGTGAAGACGGAAGAAAAATGTCTAAGTCTTTAGGAAACTACATCAGACCCGATGATATAATTAAAAACTATGGTGCTGATATATTAAGACTTTGGGCAGCTTCAATAGATTACAGAAATGACGTCAAAATCGGCGATAATATTATTAAACAACTTGTTGAAATCTTTAAAAAGACAAGAAATACCTCAAGATTTTTACTCGGTAACTTATTTGATTTTGACCCAAAAGTTGATTATGTAAATTATGAAGATTTAAAAGAAATTGATAAATTCGCCCTTCATAAGTTAAATATATTAATTAACAATGTAACGGACGCATTTGAAGCATATGAATTTTACAGGTATTTTCAATATCTTCAAAACTTTGCCGCAGTTGATTTAAGTTCATTCTACTTGGATATAGTAAAAGACAGACTTTATACGAGCGGTAAAAAATCACTTTCAAGAAGAGCATGCCAGACGGTACTGTATGAGATATCACAAGCACTTACAAGAATACTTGTTCCTGTTATGCCTCATCAAGCTGAAGATATATGGCAAAATACACCCGAAAAACAAAGAGACGGTCTTGAAAGCATTCTTCTTTCGGATTGGCCTAAAGTTAATCCTCAATGGAATAACCCTCAACTTGAAGAAGAATTTACTCAAATATTAAAAGTTCGTGAAATAGTAACTAAGGCAATTGAACCATTGAGAGCCGATAAAAAAATAGGAAGTTCATTAGAAACTGCCGTCTATATTGTTGCTCAAACTTCTGATTTGTTGAAAAAATATGAATCCGAATTATGTAATATTTTCATAACTTCTCAAGCATTTGTAGTTAACGAAAAACCTTCGGATATTATGAATGAGTACAGTGAAGAAGGGTACAGTATATATATAACAAAAGCGCTCGGCGAAAAATGTGAAAGATGTTGGAAATATAGACCTTTAGGAAATCATAAAGGATATGAAACTCTTTGTGATGAGTGTTATGAAGCTATAACAGAATAAATAAATAAGCCGCTATTAAGCGGCTTATTTATTTAATATCATAATACTCGTTAATTTTATCAATAAGTTGTTTTACTTCTTCTTGTAATTTAAAATAGCTTCCGTTGTTATTAACAATAAAATCCCAATCATTAATATCATCAAGAGCTGTTTCGGTTATATCATTTTCGGAAGAAAGTATACCTCGTTGACTTCTTACCTCTTTGTCCGCTTCCACTCTGATACAAAATGCACCGAAAGAACGAAATAAATTTAACTCGTGTTTAACTCTTATATCGGTAACTATAATATCACAATTATAATTTAATATTGAATTAAGCCAGTAATCAGGGTCTTTGTTCCTTCCCCAATTTCCTAAGTCTATTAAATCTTGCCTATATATAGATTTATTTTTTTCAATTTCTTCTAAGCTTAATCCCGTCTTTTTTGAATATTGTAATTTAATGGCATCAGCAATACCGATTCTTTTAAAACTTTTAAAATGCTCTAATAAAATTTTGGCAACAGTATCTTTTCCGGAAAATTGTTTACCGGAAAAAATTATAATTTTTTTCTTGTTAGTCATTTTTAATACTTAAACTGATTCTTCTGTCATCGGGATTAAATTTTAAAATGGTAGTTTGAATTTTGTCACCGACTTTTAAAATAGTAGAATTTTGGTTTTGATATTCAATAAGTTCATTATTAGGAAGCAAAGCTTCAACTCCGGGGAAAACTTCTACAAAAGCACCAAAGTGTTTAATTCTTGTAATTGTACCTTCAATTTTATCGCCGTCTGAAATTTTTCCTTTTGCTTCCACCCAAGGATCTTTTTCAAGATTTTTCAAGCTTAAGCTGATTCTTTGTTTTTCTTTATCAATTACAATAATTTCTACACTGATATTATCACCGACTTTAAGAATATCCGAAGGATGATCAACCCATCTCCAGGAAATTTGAGATAAAGGAAGTAAAGCATCAATTCCGCCGATATCAACGAAAGCACCGAAGTCTGTAATTCTTACTACATCACCTTTTACAACCTGACCCACTTCTACTGATTCAAAAATATCTTTTTTACCTTCTTCTTTATCATCAGCATATGCTTTTCTGTTAGATAAAATGAAGTTTCCTTGTTGTATATCCATAGTAAGAATTTTTAATTCTAATTTTTCACCAATTAAATTATCTGTTGATTTTAATTTTAAATGACTTGAAGGAACAAATCCTCTGACACCTTTAACTTCAACAAGAACACCGCCTTTAACAACAGAAACTATAGTGCCTTCAACAACTTCATCATTAGCTTTTAATTCTTCAAGTTCTCTCCAGCTGTATGCCATTGCAACTTTCTTATATGAAAGCATAAATCTGCCTTCTTCATCCTCTTCACGGATTATTAAGAATTCATATTCCTGCCCTTTTTTTAATGTTTCTTCTATATCAACTGATTTATCAACTATTGCTTCTTTTGTCGGAACATAAGCTGCTGTTTTTGCACCTATATCAACTATTACACCTGACGAGTCATACGAACATACAATACCTTTTACTAAATCTCCTTTTTGAAAACTGTAATCATAATTGTTAAGTAACGCTTCAAATTCAGCATCAGTATATACTTGTTCTGTCATGTCTCTCCCTCGCCATTTTATGCATCTTATATTATACAAATTTTATCAGTTTTTGTAAATATTTACAACTTTTTTTGGCTCATAAGGGCATCTATAACTATATATATGTCATTTAAAATGCGTAATCTTCAAATAAACTTAATGTTAACTTGTTATTTCTTAATTTATTTAATGCTCTTGTTTCAGTTTGTCGTATACACTCTTTTGTTACGCCATATATTCTTCCTATATCTTCAAGGGTTTGTTTTTCTTTGCCGTTTAATCCGAATCTTAAAGTAATCACCTTTTGCTCTCTGTCTTTTAAATTGTACAAAAGTGATACAATTTCTTTTTTCAATGATTCATATTCGGCATTCTTTGACGTGGATGAAGTTTTGTCCTCTATTATATCTATTAATCTGACCTCAGAACCGTTATTAATTTCAAAATCACCTTCCAATGACAAAGTCTTTTTGTATGCATTTAAGTAGTTGTTTATTTTTCCTGATTCCATGTTCATCTTTTTTGCTATATCATCTAATTTAACTTCATCTGAAGATTCTTTTTCCATTTCTTCTTTTATTTTTGAATATTTTGACAGCGTTTCCTGTATGTATACAGGTATTTTAACACTGTGTGATTGCTCGGAAATGGCTTTAAACATTGCTTGTTTAATCCACCATGATGCGTATGTTGCAAATCTGTATCCAAATTTATAATTAAATTTTTCAACAGCCGCCATTAATCCTATATTGCCTTCCTGTATAAGATCTGTCATAGGCAACTTGCTCGTGTGAATTACTTTTTTTGCAATTATTATTACTAACTTTAAATTTGCTTCGGCTAACTTCTTTTTTGCTTCGACGGAACCTTCTTTTATTAACCTGCCTAATTCCTGTTCTTCTTCCAAACTTAAATTTTTATAACTGTTTACTTTTTTTATGTAGTCCGCTAATTTTTCTTCATTAAATAAATTGTTTTTTACTGATTCATTTTCATAATTCAAACCGTAATTTACAACCATACTTTTAGCCCCCGATTAAACTTTTGTACACACTTTTTTTGACATGATAATTAAAGCCTCATAAAGGCTTTTCTCAATTGCATACCCCGACAAAATTACACACAACATCAGCAATTGATTTCTTATTTGTATATCTTTTGTATATATTTAATATATCACTTTAAAAAATAAAATTCAATCCTTTTATAAAGAAATGTAAAGTTAAAATTCAAATTTTAAGTTTTTTCTTAATATGTTGTAATAAAACTGATTTTAAAGTTAATATTGATTACAATTTTATTATGCTTATACAGAGTTGTTCAAATAAAGAAAATATACATTTTATAGCAAATAAATACATACGGTTACGAGACACGGGAGTAAGTCAGGATGAAATTCTTACCGTTGTTCTTAATGCTTATAAAAAAGATTTGTTATTAAAGAAAATAGAAAATTTAAATCAAGATTACTCTAATGAAGAAAACAATATCGTAACATTTTCAGGGTTGTGTTACAGAGCTTTTAGAGATAATCGGGCATATATTTCAAAATTGTTAGGTTATAAAGAAGATGAAGAATACAATTTATGCGGACTTGAGGTATCTCAGTATATTTTTAAACATTGTATAAAAGAGGCTGATTTTTCCGATTACATATCTAAAGTCAATTTACTTCATCAGCTCTTCAGGCGTTATTCTTTGATTGTTCATAACAGATTAAGTGAAGAAGAGATTAAAGAGCGTTCTGAAATACTGTGTGAAACATTTTATGAGGATGCAAAAAAAGCAATAGAGTTATACAAGATAAAAACAAATAAATTTAAAAGCTTTGATTATTTAAGGCAGTTATCGGTTTTACCGTTAATATACAACAATACTTCCTATTTCAGTAATATAAAATATTTAATTATTGATGATGCGGATGAATATTCTTATGCACTTTGGGACTTTGTAAACTCAATAATGCCATACCTTAAAGAATGCTATATTTTGTATGATTTATACGGTTCAACGAGGTGCGGATACTTATGCGCTTATAAAAAAGGGGTTAGTGAATTTAGTAAAAGATACCCTCAAAAAGAAATAAAATTAGAAAATAATTTACCTTTTAAAGATATATCACAAAAGTTTTTTGAAAATATAAAATCCGGAAAAAAGACTAAATTTGAATCTTTTGAATACAAAAGTTTTGTAAAACGCTTTAATATGACGGAAGAAGTCATAAAAGACGTTAGAGAATTAATAAAATCAGGTGTAAAGCAGAGTGAAATTGCCATAATAACTCCAAAAGCCGATAAAATACTTATAAATGAATTAACAGACAGTCTTATCGGATTTGAGTGTCAGTTAATTTCAGGCAATGAAAAACTTATAGATTATGATTTTATAAAGCATATTTTAAATATATTAAAATTATCATCAGGCATTGAACTAAAGGAATATGAATTAAAAAATTTATTAATAAATCTTTTAAAAATTCCCTATAAAATATGTTACGGGTTAATCAAAGAATATACACAAACAAAACAGTTAGATAAAAACGGATTTAAATATTTTGAAAATAATGAAAAACATCTCGATTCTTATAAAAAATTATATTCCGTAATTGAAGCGGTAAAAAAGTCAAGAAATACTCTGAATAAAGAAATTGAGATTATATTTGAAAATTTAATCAAAAACAGGGAATATGATAAAAGTAAATATGAGTTTTTATTAAAAGAAGCCGACAGCTTTGAGAGTGCATTTAAAAATATAACGGAAAATTCGGCGGAACAGTTTATTTTGCAAATAGAAAACAGTGTAATAAGCGAAAATCCGTCTGATATTTTTAAGGTAAAAAACAATAAGGTTATAATAACAACCCCTCAAAAATTAATTGATTATTCTATAAATACCAAATATCAATTATGGATAGATGTATCAGACTCAGAGTGGTTAAAAGACGATACGGGTACATTATATAATTCTTGGGTAATGAACAGAGAATGGAACAAAAAAGAATTTAAAACGGAAGATAATATAGAATTAAAAAAAGATAAAACAGCAAGAACCGTAAGAAAGTTAATGCTATTGTGCTCAAAGAATATAAGTTTTTATTCAAGCATATACGATAATAATGCAATAGAAAATTATGGCGGATTATCAGATTTTATAGAGATATCAAACAATAATAAACCCATATTTAAAATCGTTCCCCGAGATGACCAAAAACCCGTATTAAACTACAAAAAAGGCAAAACAGGAATAATAGCCGTACCGGGCGCAGGTAAAACAACAATATTACTGTCCCTTATAGTTAAACTAACGGAAAACGGAGTTTCCGGAGAAAATATTTTTGTATTAACTTATATGGAATCGGCGGCAAAAAATTTCAAAGAACGTTTAAAATTAATACTACCTGACACAACATCTTTACCTAATATTTCAACAATTCACGGTTTAGCACTCAGGATAATTAAAGAAAATGCCAATTATACCAAAATAGGACTTGATGAAGGGTTTGAAATCATTGATGAAACACAAAAAGAGAGAATAATAAAAGAATTATTTTTCAAATTAAAAATAGATGATGATAAATATGACAACTTTTTAAGGTGTATTTCGATATCAAAATTATCAGAAAAAGAAGGAAATATTTCTTCTAAGTTTAAAGATATCAGAGAATTTTATAATTTTTTAAATGAATATAATAAAACTCTTAAAGTTAATAATTTAATAGATTATGATGATATGCTCAGATATGCCGTTCAACTATTAAAAGAGAATAAGTCCATACTTAGGTATTATCAAGACTTGTGTAAATATGTAATTGAAGATGAAGCACAGGATTCCGTTGAAATTCAGCAGAAACTAATATCTCTTTTGACGGGGAAGTACAATAATATAGTCAGATGCGGAGATATAAATCAGGCTATAACATCAACATTTACGGACAGTTCTCTTGAAGGATTCAGAGATTTTATAAAAAACAGTAACAAAATAGAGATGAAATCCTCCCAAAGAAGTGCTGAAGAAATATATACATTTGCAAACAGGCTTATAAAAGAATCAATAAATAATGAAAATTCAAAAAATGCATTTTACGATATAGAAATTAGAGGGACTGAAAATAATCCCAAGATTATTTATAAACCCGAATACAAAATCTTTGAAAAAGATATTGAAGAAAAAACTTTTATATTAAACAGAATAAAAGAAATATTTCAGAAAGAGCCTGATGCTTCAATTGCAATACTTTTAAGGGCTAATACCCAAGTTAGTGAATATAATGAATATTTTTTATCTAACAATATAAAAACCATAACAAGAAACGATTATTTATGCGAGAAACCCATATTTAAAATAATTTTTCAAATTTTAAAATTAATACAAAATCCAAAGAACAACAAAGAAATTATTAATTTAGCCGAAATTTACAAACAAAATAAAATCAGAAATATAACTTCTGATGAAATTGACTTTATAAAAAATTTAAAAAGACCTTTTACCGATATAAATACAGAAGAAATTGAAAGCGAAAATTTGCTTCAACTATATTTTGATATTGAATATTGGCTTAATAAATCGACTTTTGATATTGATATTCAGGCATTAAATATAGGAATGTACTATTCAAAAAACTCAATTGATAAATCAAATACAGCCTTTACGGTATCAGTAATAAGAAGGTTAAAAAGCGTAAATGACAAAGAAGAAGACATACTAAAGAAATTAGAATATTATTCACAAAGACCTTTGGGTAATAATTTATTTTTTGAAGAAAATACATCCGTTGAGAAAGGCTGTGTAAATATAATGACAATGCATAAATCAAAAGGTGATGAATTTGATTATGTATTTTGTCCTTTAATGAATGAAGAAAATTATCCCGTATCAATGGAACATGTAAAATTAAAAAGCGGCGGACATTTTGTTCAAACAATAAAGAGACTTGAAACGGATTCTGAGATTAAACAACCTTTGGAATTAAAATCCGAATTAATATGTGAAACTTTAAGGTTGTTATACGTAGGTATAACAAGAGCTAAAAAAGGTTTATTTTTAAGTAATTCGAGAAATACACTTAAACGAAAAAATACCGAAAATATAAAAATAATTGAAGAAATTATTAATTTTAATAATATTTTACAAAATAATGAATTTGATAAAAACAAATGCTATAATAGTAGTAGTTAATTGATTATTAATTTTTAAATTTTATAATAAATTGAATACAAAGGAAGGATTTCATGGCTTATACACACGGAACGCTTGAGAATGAAATATTAAATGCTGTTTGGTTGATGGAAGAAAAAGGAATGAATATAAAAGATATTTCCGTCAGCGAAGTGTTAGATGAAATAAATAACAACGGAAATATAAGAGCATATACAACAGTTAAAACCGTAATGGACAGACTCGTAGATAAGAAAATGCTTTCAAGACATAAAAGCGGTAAGAAATTTTGTTATAAATCAGTCGAGTCAAGAGAAGAAATGGCAAAAAGCGCCATAAACAACCTTGCTTCTCAATATTTTAACAATGACATACATTCATTAATGAGAGTGCTTGAAAAACAATGTTCGGGAGTAAAAGCGTAAATTATCAGAACGAAAGAAAATTTGTAGGCAGGTTATTTTTTTTGGTATTAACTGAAAAAATGACAATTTCTGAGGCTCTGACTAAATTTCCTAAAGATTGCAGTGATAAAACAATTACTGCGAGCTGGCATGCATTGTGCCACCTTGAAGCGGATGAGGATTTAAGAGCCAAAGATTCAATGTATAAAGAAGTTCAGGATGAATATATTGAATACATTGCTCATACTTTGGAAAAGGGAGAAGAACTTCCCAATAATATAATTAAAAGTTACAAACCATACCATAATGAAGCACTGTTTCCTAATTCAGAAACACCAAAAGGGATATGGCATACACTTAAGAAGTTTTTAAATGTGTAATATTATATTTTTTCCCTATTTCATAAATGATATCTACCGCTCTTTTTATTTGTTCTTTTGTTAAATCTTTCATAACACACAATCTTAAACGGCATTCTTTTCTTCTGACTGCAGGATAGGTAACGATATTAACATAAACTCCCGATTTTCTCAGTTCATCATAAAGTTTAAATAAAACCTCTTCATTATAAACCATGACAGGTACAATTGCACTTTGACCATGCCCTATGTCAAATCCTTTTTCCAACAGCAATTGTTTCAAATAAACGGTATTTTCAATAAGTTTTAATCTTCCTGCTTTATCTTCTTTAAGCAGTTTAAAAACCTCATTTAAACCTGCTGCAACAGGTGCAGGAATAGCGGTCGAGAAGAAATAACTTCTCGCATACAATCTTAAATATTGAACAATTTCTTTTGAAGCTGCACAATATCCGCCCAAACCTCCGGGACCTTTCGAGAGCATACCGACATTTAAATCAATTTTTCCCAATAATCCGAACTGTTCCGCAGTTCCCCTGCCGTTAGAACCTACTACTCCTAATCCGTGCGCATCATCAACCATAATACGGCACCTGTATTTTTGTGCCAATTCATAAATCTTATCTAACTTTGCCAAATCTCCGTCCATTGAAAAAACACCATCGGTTATTATTAATCTGCCTGTTTGATTATCAGGTATTTTTTCCAAAATCTTTTCAAGATATTTCATTTCTCCGTGAGGATACACTTTTATTTCAGCTCCCGATAGCTTACAGCCGTCAAATATTGAAGCATGATTTGCACTGTCATTAATTATAATATCTCCCTTATTACATAATGCCGAAATAACTCCCGTATTTGTTCCGTATCCGCTCGGAAAAACTATACAATCCTGTGTTTCATAAAAATCAGCTATATTAAGTTCAAGTTCTCTGTGAATAGGTGTTATACCGGCATAATTTGATACGGCACCCATGCCATATCCATATTTAATTGTTGCTTGAATTGCCGCTTCAATAACCTTCGGATGGGAAGATAAATTCAGATATGAATTTGAACCAAGCATTATAACAGAGTGTTCTATTCCGTCTTTTTCTTTTATTGTCGATTCGGGACAAACTTTATTCATTATCTGCATTCCCAAACCTTCATTTCCTGTTAATACACCGGTTGATAATACATCTGAAACCCTTTTTGCCTTACCGAATAAATCTTCATTTTCTTTAGTATGAATAAAATCTTCAAATTTAATATTTATGCTTTTTTCTTTTGTAATCACTTCAAATCTCCCATAAAAAGGATATTAAAAGCAAAATTAAAAATATATTATCCGACAAGGTAATATTATACAGATATATATTAGCCTGTTGGCTATAATTAAGACATAAAATAATAAGCCTGCCACTGAATAGCAGGCTTATTATTAACAAAACATTTTTTATAATGCAATTCTGAATACAGGTTTAATGGGAACTACTTTACATTCGTCATATCTTATACTATTTCCTACTACAGTATCAGGATTTTCACTTCCCATACATCCGTTAGCAGGTCCTATACCGACTTGAGTACCCGAAGATGATAAACCGCAATAACCGGGATAATAACTGTCTAAAGAGTTATTTGCACCGCAGAATTTAACTCTGTATGGTCCGACCGAACCATTTCCCTGATAATAATTTATACCGTTTTTATCAATAAAACCTTGTGATTGCAGATATCTAATTAAAAACTGACAACCTACTCTATGTCTGGTTTCACTGTTATCATTTCCGACTAAACACTGAGCATTAGCACTAAATTGATCTTGTATCGGTTGTTCCGAATAATTAGTACCTTTTATCTTAGAATTTAAGTAATTTACATTTATACTTCCCCTCTGACCATTATTACCAATTTGAACATTATCAGCCGCAGCACCTAAGGGGTATATGTCACCATTATCCAAAATAAGGAATGTAATTATATCAGGCAATTGATTTAACTTTTTTACAATATTATTTTCTGCATTAGGACTGGCTATGTTAGGTCCTTTTTGTCCGTTTAAATCTATTGCAATAAGTCTGAAACCAAAATCTTCCGAAATATCTTCATTTACTATTCTTTGACTTATATAATATCTTTGTCCGTTAGTAGCAGTAAAATTAGGATTTTCTGTAGTGTTATTTGCGTTAAACTTAATATAAGGTTCCTTAATACTAAATGTTCCGCCATTATAATAATTAGTAATAAAATCAACTCCAAATAATCGTTCGCAATCTATTTTACCTGTAGTATTTGCCATAGCTGCTACACGTTCACAGAAATTAGCAGTATGACTGTCAGCATCACCACCTTGGACACCACTTTCAAATCTATTGAAACAATCAGGAGCTAAATGCTCAGAAAAAGGACGAGTAGTATAAAGGCTGCAACTTTCTAACGACTCATCATCGTCACTTGTTTCATCCTCATTATAATAATCATCATTCCCGCAAATATATCCACTAATATCAGGTTTTAAAATTGGGCCGCTCCACAAAATCCTGTCATCAATAATTTGTCCGCTATCATTTCTGTCGTGTATGTAGCAAGATGAAATTAACATATCTTTATTTGTTAAAGCAACATTGTTATCAGTTTCCACAGGGTTAATTTCATTTGTTTGCATCATTATTTTAACAATTGTTTTAACATTTTCAAAAGCATGATAAGTCATTGTCGGATATGACATACTTACCTTTTTTATTGCAGGTATTGATGCTGCAAGAATTATACCTATTATCAAAAAACAAACAAGAAGTTCTACTAATGTAAATCCATAATTAAATTTTTTCATATAATAATTCCTTTAACTTCAGATAACATTTTTCATACGTTTCTATTTCAATTATATCATTTTTCTTCAATATGTCTTTTGTAATATTCAAAATAGTTTTATTCTGTTTGACGGCAAAAACTTTTATATTTCTTTCAAGTGCATCTGAAACTATTGATGAACCTAAAGAATTATAAGGCATAATAAGTGCTTTAAGATTCTTTATACTTATATATTGTTCCACATTTTTATATGAAAATAACGGTGCATTTTGAAGTCCTAACAATAAACAAGGTAAAAAAGTCGGAGTTATATATTCAGCAGCTGCTCTTTTATCAACAAGCTCTCTTTCTATATCAATATTCTCAAAAGCCGGAGCATGAACACACATAACACCTAATTCTCTTGTAAGGTAATGAGAAACCACAGCTTCAACACCGCCAATTATATCAACACCTTCTCCTGATTTATAATTATCTTCAGGGGGTTCATCAAATTTTAAGACTACAGCTATTTGATTTACACCTTTTTCAATAAGTTTTTTTCCTGCTTCAACAATAGTTTTATTATTTTTAACCCCGCCCGTTGAAGCACCTGAAGATGTATTATAAAAGTTAACCCCTGCTTCTTCTTTTGTAATTATATAATCAACAACATTAACTCCATATATTGTTTTAACTGCATTAACGGTATTTATATGAACATTTAATATATCTTTTGAAATAGCTTTATCAAAAATAATACCTATTTTATTATTAACAGACGTTTTAAAACAAATTTTTCCCTTAAAAAATTCATTCAACAAATAACCTTCAATATAATGCATATTTTGAGAAATACCCGAAAAACATGCAGCATTTACAACATTAGGATTAACAATTACATTAAAATCTTTGGCAAACATTTTAGCCGTTAATGATGCATCACCTGCATATCCTCCTACTGATGCACCGATACCCGTCGGAACAATTAATGCAATTAAAGGCTTGGTTTCATCATAATTCAACATATTCATTTACCTTTAACGGTAAGCATTTTTGACCTTGAGCTTCAATCAAATCTTTAAATTTTTGTACATCCGCTTTAATATTAGAAAAAGTATTATAATGCATAGGTATGACTTCCATTGCAAAAAGCATTTTTGCCGCAACTGCCGCTTCCTCAATTCCCATGGTATAAAATCCGCCAATAGGTAAAAGTGCATAATAAGGATTATATAATTCTCCTATTAATGAAAAATCAGGCATAAGTCCGGTATCTCCGGCATGGTAAACGGTCGTTCCGTCTATATCAAACAAGAAACTTAATGCATTTCCGCCATATGATAATTCATGATTTGAACTTGAATGAAGTGCGTTGAAAACTCTTACACTTCCCCATTTAAAATCAATTTTTCCTCCTATATTAATACCCATAGCCTTGGCACCTTTTGATGAACAGTAATTTGCCAGTTCAACAATAGTAACAATAGGAGCATTTTTGGCTTTTGAAATTTCTATTGCATCACCTAAATGATCATTATGAGCATGTGTTACAAATATATTAGTAATTTTTTTATTTCCGTAATCAAAATTAGCTGAAGGATTGCCTGAAATAAAAGGGTCAATGAGAATTCCATCATTATCTTTTTCTATATAAAAAGCGCTATGTCCTAAATAAATAAGTTTTCTCATGCTTTTTCCCCTTCTCGTTAAGCTTCTTCAAAAATTCTATCAAATTTCAATAAAAATAAAATCCTTCAAACAGAGTGATAAAAAGTAATTTTTTGTTGACATTAAACTTTGTGCACGATAAACTTTTAAACATAATGTACATTTGTGTACATGTGTTTAGATAGGAATACCGCTTTTAAATGCTATTAAGCTGCGGTCCCCTCAAGTGAAAGGAATAAATTATGTTCGCAATTATTGAAACAGGCGGAAAACAATATCAAGTTACCGAAGGTCGTTATGTTGATATTGAATTATTGGAAAATGAACCCCAATCTAAAGTAGTTTTTCAAAACATCGTTATGATTGTTAACGGAAAAAAATCAAAATTGGGTTTGCCATACGTTAAAAACGCAAGCGTAGAAGGCGAAATCGTTAAACATGACAGAGATAAAAAAGTTTTAGTATACAAACAAAGAGCTAAAAAGGGCTACAGAAGAAAACAAGGCCACAGACAAAACTTTACAAGAGTTATGATTAATAAAATCAGAACAACCGCTCAAAAAAGTAAAGCAGAAACTGTTGAAGAATAAAATAATTTAAGGAGAATATAAAATGGCACATAAGAAGGGTGTCGGATCGAGTAAAAACGGTCGTGACAGCGAAAGTAAAAGATTAGGCGTAAAAAAATTCGGCGGTGAATCTGTTACAGTCGGTAATATTATTGTTCGTCAAAAAGGTACAAAAATACATCCCGGAAACAACGTTGGTATGGGAAAAGATTATACTCTCTTCTCTTTAATTGACGGTGTTGTTAAATTTGAACCTCACAGACGTGACAGAAAACAAGTCAGTGTTTATGCTCAATAATTGATTTTTTTTTTAAAATAAAGAACAACTTTCAAAAGTTGTTCTTTATTTTTATTAATTTTTTTAATTTTTTGATGATTTTTTTTAATTTTGAGTTAAAATATAATAAAAGAATTGCCGAAAGAATAAATTCACTTTTCAGAGAAAATTATGATAAATACAATAGAAATAAAAAATAATAAAAATAAATTCCTTGTAGAAAATTTAAAAGAAAATATGTACCTTCTCCCTAAATGGGAAAAGATTTCAACTTTATCCGTTTTCCAAAATACAATGTTTTTTGGAAAGAAAAAATTTAGCGTGAATTTAATGAGAAAATTCTCTTCAAAAAACATGCTCGAAAAGTATATGGTAAAATCTCAAGAAGGTGAAATTCTTGCTAATATGGATTTAAGAATATACAAAGATTGTGTTTTCGTTATTAATTTTAATTTTAAAAATATTTTTAATATTGAAAATATAATTATGAATCTTATACAAACAGCAATTGAAAAAGCCTTATATAATACATCAGAACAAGAAGTTAAAATAAGCTTAACATTTCCATTAAACATAAGGAAAAAACTTAAAAAGCTATTACTTTCTAACGAATTCACTATTGATGAAAACCAAAGCCAATATGAAAAAGAAATGTTTGGCGAAATGTTATATTATAAAGTTAAACCTTTTTCCACGTGGAAATTACGTATAAAACAAAATCCTATTTTGATAAATAAGTAACCAAACAAAACATCATATATATAAATGATTCTATAATCCTTTATAAAACATAAAATTGTATTAGTATAGTTTAACTTTTTGCTTGGGGACTTATGGGAGAGCAGACAGAATATAACATATACGGTAATATTAAACGTGTTTCTGATGAAGAATTAGAAACTCTTTGGGGTACATATTTAAAAGATAAATCAAATAAAAAAATAAGAGATGAACTTATTGTTCAATATATTTATTTAACAAGATATGTAATTAACAGAATACAAATTAATCTCCCGAATAATATTGCATCGGAAGACATTATAAGCTTCGGAGTGGAAGGTTTAATAGATGCTATAGAAAAATTTTCACCAAACAAAGGTGCAAGGTTTGAAACATATGCCATTATGAGAATAAGAGGTGCAATAATCGATAAAATCCGTTCTCAAGATTGGCTCCCCAGAAGTATCAGAAAAAAAATTAAAGATATAAAAAATGCAATTGAAGCCATGAAACAAGAACTAGGCAGAATGCCTTCTTTGCAAGAAATTTCAGATAAACTTCAAATTGAAAAAAATAAAATATCTTCGCTTCTCTCAGAAGAAACTTCTATAAGTTCTTTATATGAAAAAAAATATTCGGATGATGAAGGTATTGAGTTAATTGATACAATTGAAGATACCAATTCCCAAAGTCCTTTGGATAAATTGGAAGAAAAAGATGTTCAATGCGAGCTTCAAAATGCACTTAAAAAATTACCAGAAAGAGAAAGAATGGTAATGGTGCTTTACTATCACGAAAACATGACATTAAAAGAAATAGGGGAAAATATTGACGTAACCGAATCAAGAGTTTGTCAAATCCATGCTCAAGCCATTATGAAATTAAGAAATATTCTTAACCAAAATAAATCCGGAAAATATAATATTTAATTTATTTTTACAAACTCTATATAAATTTTTCCAATAATTTAAAATCAAACTTAAGTTTTTTGAGTTTTTCTTCATTATAATCCGCTTCTTTAAACTTAAATTTTTCAATCTTACTTTCCATATCATCTGTTTCATCTAAATTTAAATAATTGATATTAAATTCCTTTGCTAATTCTTCTATCTTAATATCATAATTTACAGGTAAAACTTTTTTCATGCTTTTAATTGCCATAACACAGGCATGATAACGCATTGCTATCATTTCATCAAATAAAGATATATCCTCAATAACTTTATCATTTGATGTATTTTCTATTACATAAACTTCAATATTCTTATTTAATTTTAATATTTCATCTTTTAATTTTGTACAAACCTCAATATCTGCTTTATTTTGAAGCGAAAGAATATTAATTTCTTTATCATTGTAATATTTTTCAATGCAGTATGCTAATTTTTTGATAAAATCAAAATTATCATAATTCCAACTTCTTAACTGAATTCCTAATTTATTAGTTTTTTCCGTTTGTTTTACATTTATATTCCATGCCGGATCATGACAAAGATGAGATTCAATATTCCATTGTTTAAGCAAATTATAGCTTCTTATATCTCTTACCGTTATATAATTTGCGTGTTTAAGTACAAATTTAGTTATTTTTAACAAAAATTTGTTATTAACCGGACCTATACCCTGAGCAAATATAATTACTTTTTTTCCGAAAATTATTGCTAACAATAAAACGATTAAATAATAAACAAGGCTTTTTTTACTTGTAACATCCTGAAGAAGGCTTCCTCCTCCGGATATAAGGCAATTACAAAATAATAAAGAAAAAAATACACTAAGAAAATTAAATGATTTAACACTTTTTACATCATAAAGTGACGATGTTTCAACCGGATTTGATGAAAATACCGTTATATCTGTTTTAAAATCAAACTTTTTCAAGTTATCAATTAAAATTTTTAAAATAATTTCATCACCAAAATTATTAAACCCATAATAACCCGAAATACATATTTTTTTAGTCATTTTCACCTTTGAAAATTTTATAAACTTCTTCCTTATAAGGAATAGATTTTATAGCACCATATTTTTTTACTTGCAAGCCTGAAGCAATAGAGCCCAAATAAACAGCTTTAAAAGGTGACATGCCTGACGATATCCCATGAAGCACCGCACCGTTAAAAGTATCGCCTGCACCGGTTTTATCAATTGCTTCATCATCAAAATACTTTATAAATTCAGTTCTGCCCTGATTTCCGACATAATATCCTTTATCTATACTTGAACGTATTATTACGGTTGATACTCCTTTATCGTATAAATATTTAATAATATTATCGACAGAATTTGCATCAATTATAATTTTTGAATCATATTTTGCATTAAGAAAAATTATATCTATATTTTCAACAACTTCATTAAATGCTTCTTTTGCTTCATCACTTGACCATAATTTAGATGTATAATTTGGGTCATAAGCTGTAGTAACATTATTTTCTTTTGCAATTTGAAAAGCTTTTTTTACAGCTTCACGGGCAGAAATTGATAAAGATTGAGTTACACCTGTCGAATATAAAATTGATGTATTCATAATGAAATCAGCTGAAATATCATCTATTGAAAGGTTAGTAGCTGCGGTTTTTTTTCTGTAATATGAATATTCATTTACATCTGAATATTCTTTTTTAGAAATAAGATAAAGTCCGTTAATTCCTTCTATCGGCTTAACATGAGATATATCAAGCCCTTCATTTTGCCAGCTTTCCAACAAATAATTTTTAAAACAATCTAAACCTATTCTCGATATAAATCCCACTTTTGAACCTAATCTTAATGCTGAAAT
This sequence comes from Candidatus Gastranaerophilales bacterium, assembly GCA_947625345.1. Classification (GTDB taxonomy): domain Bacteria; phylum Cyanobacteriota; class Vampirovibrionia; order Gastranaerophilales; family Gastranaerophilaceae; genus Avigastranaerophilus. Next base: position 24,405 of record CANQNX010000006.1, on the reverse strand, counting down.
AGCTGTAGTAATAGTATCACCACCATAATACTTATTTAAACTTTGTGCATTAGTGAGATTTTCATCGGTTGAAAGTTCTATCAGACTTTCACCTATTGTTATTATGTTTAATTTCTCTTCCATACTTTGACTTTATCAAAAATATATAAATTTATCAATTTCTTACCATAACTTTGAGATTATGATTTTTTCTTATATATTGTCCATTTAATTCTTTCAATCTGTTCATTACTTCTTTGTAATTATTGCAATCTTTACACAAATTAATGTATTTTTTATAATATCTTTTTGCGGCAGGAATATTATCAAGTTTTTCACAGCATATAGCTAATGCTAAATATGCTCTGTAATATTCTTTATCTTTTTTTATAATTTCTTTAAACAATCTTGCTGAATTTAAATAATCACAAATATGCATGTAAAGTGTAGCTTTTTGAATATAAGCTCTTATATAATCAGGATTTGTTTCTATTATTTTTTGATATATCATTAACGCCATATCTTCTTCTTCAATCATTTCATGAACAAGAGCTAACTGCATTTGTGTATTAAGGTTATCAGGTTCAAGTCTTATTGCTGTTCTTAAATAACTTATACCCGTTTCAAATTCACCTTTTATTATGTTACATAATGCTAATTCTTTTTGAATTTCAACATCAAACGGACTTAATTTCTCCGCTTTTTGAAGATTTAATATTGCTTTATTATAATTCTTTAAATTTTTATATGACATTGCTAAACCTAAATATGAGGTGTAGTTTTCTCTGTCAATCATAATTGAATACAAATAATTTTCCACGGATTCTTTATATTTTAAATTTTGTCTCAGTTCTTCCGCTTGATGAAAATATTTTTGTGCGGCAGAAATTATTTCTTCAGAATTATTTAAAACTTTTTGTTCTGATTTTCCGCTCAAAATAATATCCCCCTTATTCCTTAAATTAATTCTATTTAATATTTTCAAAAGGGAATATAGTCTTAAGATTGAAATTTATAATACTAAAGATTAATATACTTATATCTTATTGATTTAATTTAATGTTGGCTGCAAAGTGAGATATTATATTATTAAAAAAAATAACCGGCGGTAACGGGATTTGAACCCGTGTCAACAGAATGAGAATCTGCTATCCTGACCCCTAGACGATACCGCTTTGGTTATATTTTCATTTTATAACTATGAAATTTATTTTCAAGTTTACTAAGAGGCTTAAATAAGCCTCTTAGTATTAATATTATCTATTTATCATCTAATGCGGCAACACCCGGAAGAACTTTACCTTCAATAAATTCTAATGAAGCTCCGCCGCCTGTTGAAACATGTGTAAAGTCTTCAGCTTTACAGAATTTTTTAGCCGCAGATACGCTGTCACCACCGCCAATTACTGATACCGCACCATTCTTTGTAGCTTCAACTATAGCTTGAAGTACTGCTTTTGTACCTTCTGCAAATTTCGGATTTTCAAAAGCTCCGACAGGTCCGTTCATTAATATTGTTTTTGAGGATTTTAATACTTCGGCAAATGCTTTTCTTGAATCTAAACCTGCATCAACACCTTCGAATCCGTCAGGTATTTCATTAATTTTTACGAATTTATTTTCGCCGTTACCCGAAAAATCGTTTGTAACTAATACATCAGTTGCCATAACAAGTTTAACACCTTTTTCTTGTGCTTTCTTTTCAATAGCTTTAGCAACATCTAATTGATCGTCTTCGCAAATTGAATTACCTATTTTACCGCCGTTTGCTTTTACAAATGTATAAGCCATACCGCCGCCGATTATCATGTTATCTACTTTATCAAGTAAGTTTTCAAGAACTCCGATTTTTGAAGAAACTTTAGCACCGCCTACAACCGCAGTAAACGGACGAGTAGGATTATCCAAAGCTTGAGATAAACATCTTATTTCTTTTTCCATTAATAAACCTGATACCGCAGGTTTTAAAACTTTAGCGAGTTTTGCTGTTGATGTATGATTTCTGTGTGCTGCACCGAATGCATCATTCACATAAAAATCACCTAATTTAGCAAGCTGATTAGCAAAAGTCATATCATCATCTTTTGCTTCTTCCGCTTTATAATATCTAATGTTTTCAAGTAATGCCACTTGACCTTCTTTTAAATTTTTGAGCATTTCTTCAGCTGCATCAACATCAGGTATAAACATAACTTCTTCCCCGAGAAGTTTAGACATATATTTTGCAACCGGTGATAGTGTAAATTCAGGATTCTTTTCACCTTTTGGTCTGCCTAAGTGTGCCATTAAAACAATTTTTGCACCCTTTTCTTTTAAGAAATTCAAAGTAGGTAATATTGCTTGTATTCTTGTATCATCAGTTACATTTTTGTTTTCGTCCAAAGGAACATTAATATCAACTCTTACAAGAGCTTTTTTTCCTTTTATGTCACCTAAATCTTTTATGGATTTTTTCATCTCATTTCTCCTTTATACAACTATACTGCCTTCATTTTCAATATTTAAAGTTCTTATATCACAATTTACATTTAAATCGTTAAATATATTTCTAACATCATCTTTAATTTTTTCAAACCCGTTATTACAAGAAATAACAAGAATAGTCGGACCTGCACCTGATATTACACATCCTAAAATATCTTCTTTATTTTCAAAAAATTCTTTCAGTTCTTTAAATCCTTTAACTAATTTTTCTCTATAGGGCTGATGTATTTTATCTTGTAAACATTTTTTCATTAATTCAGCATCTTTTTTATTAACCGCATCAATTAACATAGCGCATTTTCTTATATTAAATGCTGCGTCTTTTACGCTAATACATTCAGGTAATACAGATCTTGCTATATTAGTATCAAGTTCATAATCAGGTATTAAAAGTGTAAATTTCCACTCTTGCGGCCAAGATATTTTTGAGTAAATAACACTTCCGTCAGATTCCATTGAAGATAAACAAAACCCTCCAAACATTGCAGGAGTAACATTATCAGGATGACCTTCAACTTCTGATGCTATAGATAAAAGAACTGCATCGTCAGCAGGATTTCCGAGCAAATGATTTGCTGCCATTAAACCCCCGACTATTACCGATGCACTCGAACCAAGTCCTCTTGTTACGGGTATGTTTGTTTTTATTGTTATTTTTAAATCACTTGCCGTTTGCCCGATAAAATTATATAAAAGCTCTATTGCTTTATAAGCTATATTATTTTCATCTTTAGGTATAGATAATACATCAAAATTTTCATTATCTTCCAATATATTAATTTCTACACCGCTTCCCGGCATAACTGTTTCTTCAACTGTTATTTCATTATAAATAGGAAGTGCTATTCCTAAACAATCAAATCCCGGCCCTAAGTTTGCTGTTGTTGCAGGTACTCTTACACTGACTTTCATAATCTCTACCTTATTTGAATAGGCATTATCAAACAAATATATTCTTCTTCGCTTTCAGGTTTGAACAATGTTGCCGATAAACTTCCGTTTAATCCTACTTTTACTTCCTTTGCTTCCATTGTTTTTATCGAATCCAAAACATATTTATAATTAAAAGCTATTGATAAATCTTCACCTTCATACTTACAATCTATCACATCTTCAGAATTACCTGAATTTGGTGTTTCGGCTTTCAGAATTAATTTGTTTTCGCCAAATACAAATTTTACTATACTTGTTCTGTCATTTACCATTATTGATACTCTGTCTAAAGCATCTATCAATTCATGTCTGTCTATTAATGCTTTATTTGCAGTTGTTTTAGGTATTAACTGCTGATAAGGAGGATATTCTCCTTCTATTAATCTTGAATTTATTGAAAAACTCATTGTTTTCAACGTTAATTTAGAATTATTTGCAATTAAAATTACTTTTTCATCAGGTAAAAAGAAACATATTCTTAAAAATTCATTTAATGTTTTTGAAGGAATAACAAGTTTTGCGGTTTTATCATCTTTATTGTTTATCTTTTCCACTATTCTTGTAAGTCTGTTTCCGTCTGTTGCAGCCATTTCTATATTATTGCCTTTTATTTGACAAAATACTCCGGATATTACATTTCTGTTTTCATAATTAGCTGCCGCATAAACCGTATTTTTTATTGATTTTATAAAAGGTTCAAGTTCTATCTCTATTTCACTTCCGCCTTCTATTTCTTCTTCCGTCTTTGGAAATTCCGATGCGGATATACCTATTATCTCAAACTTTGAATTACCGCAAGATACACTTACTATGTTAGTATCTTCATTAAGTGAAAATTCAACGGGTTTATCAGGAAGTTTTGATGCAATTTCAACTAATTTTTTTGCGGGAAGTGTTATTTTTCCTTCCTTTTTTACCGCTACTGCAGCATTGGCTTTCACTGATATTTCCAAATCGGTTGCACTTAAATTTAAGATATTATCTTTAACATCGAATAAAACATTTGCTAATACCGGTTGTACGTTTCCTCTTTGCGAAGTAACTTTTTCAACTACTCTTAATTTATTTAATAAAGAATCTCTGTCAATTGTAAAAAGCATAATTATCCTCAATTTATTATGTGCACTATTTTATTATATAAGAAAAAATTAAAATAGTTTCATTTTTTTTTGTTTTTAAATATATATTTATTTTTTTACTACTTTTTATATTTTTATATTAAATAATTTAATAGTAGTAATAGGTTTTTAAAAAACTTGTAGAAAACTGTTATAAACATAAATAAATATTGATTTTTAAAATTGTTCAAAATTTGTTTAAAAAATATATAAAAATATTTATAACTTGTTCAAAATTAAATATAAATTTTTCTGTTTTTTTATCTTTATTATAATTTTAAAAATTTTTGAACAATTTTTTTTATTAGTTTTCTACAAGTTTTCTACAATATATTTTTAAAATAATTTGTAAATTTTTGATACAAAAATGGCATGAAAACATGCTTACTATCTGTTTTTTAATCTTGTTTAAAATCGTTTGTTTTTTTATCATGTAAAAATTTTGACAGTTTATATTGTTCAAAACTCAATGAAAAATTATATAAAGCATTTAATAAAGTTCTTCCCGTATCACTTTTTGCTATTATAAGAGTTTTTCCGTTATTATTTTTTGCAAAATAAAGTTCTGTCTTTAATATTATGTCTACTTTATTTAATGAAGGTTTATTTAATCTTTCTTTTAGCCATTCATTTAATAAGTTTACCGAGTTTTTATCTTTATTATTTTGTAAATATTTTGAAAATTCTTTTAATATCATAATTTAATTATATATTAAAAATTAAAGCCTTAATATAAACATTTTTGTTTAATTTTAAGGCTTTTAATTATGTTATTTTTATTTATTTTATTTTATATCTTTGTATGAACCCGTAAATCTGTCTATATATGTTGTATGTAATAAATGATGTGCTATTTCGCTTCCGGGTTTTCCGCCCAAGCATTCAGCGTACAACTTTTTAATGTCAGGATTTGTATGTGATTTTCTGTATTCAAGATTTTTATCTTCTTCATATAATCCTTTAGCACGTTTTTCTTTAATTGTTGCATCTAAACAGCTTGTTGGTTGTCCGCCTCCGTTTACACATCCTCCGGGGCATGCCATAACCTCCATTATATGAAAATCTGCTTTACCCTCTTTTAGTTCTTTTAAAGATTTTTCAGCTTCTTTTAATGTGGATACAACTCTGATTTTTACTTGTTTTCCTTTAATATCAATAATTGTATCTTTTGTTCTGGAGTTTGCATCAACACCTCTTAAAGGTGTTACATCTATATTAGAAAGTTCTTCACCTGTTACATAATAGTATGCTGTTCTGACTGCAGCCTCTGCTACACCGCCTGATGCACCAAAGATTGTACCTGCACCTGAATATTGACCGAACGGAGAATTTGCCTGTTCTTCTTTTAAAGCTTTAAAATTAATACCTGCAGCTTTTATCATTTTTGCAAATTCTTGTGTGGTTAATACATAGTCCGTTTCACCATGAAGCTGTTCTCTTATTGCTTCATACTTTTTAGCCGTACAAGGCATAACGGATACAACAACTATATTTTCTTTTGTATAACCTTCATAGTATTTCGGTAAAAATTCTTTCATAACCGGCGACATCATTCCTTGAGGTGATTTACAGCTTGATAAATGTTTAATTAACTCAGGGTGCTGAGTTTCTATATATCTTACCCAAGCAGGACAACAAGATGTAAACATCGGAAGAACTCCGCCTTTTGTCAGTCTTTCAACAAATTCGTTTGCTTCTTCGGTTATTGTTAAATCCGCTGAAAAGTTTGTATCAAAGATTAAGTCAAAACCTAATCTTCTTGCTGCGGCATAAATTTTGCCGATTGTATTTTCCCCCGGTTCCAAGTTAAATTCTTCACCTAATGCAACCCTTACTGACGGTGCAAATTGAACTACAACCTTTTTTTCTGGATTATTAATCTGTTTCCAAACTTCATCTATTGATGATTTTATTGAAATTGCGCCTGTCGGGCAAACTGCCTGACATTGTCCGCAAAATACACAGTCAACTTGAGATAAACATCTTCCGTTCATAGGTTCTACTCTTGTATTTGAGCCTCTGTTTACGAAACCTAACACACTGTGTCCTTGAAATTCAGAGCAAGCTCTAACGCACGCTCCGCAAAGTATACATTTAGAAGGGTCACGTACTAATGAAGGATTCATACTGTCAACGGGAAGATAATCTTTTTCTTCAAGTTTAGGAAATCTTATTTCTTCAATTCCGTATTCAGCCGCATACTTTTGAAGTTCGCAGTTACCTGATTTATTGCAGGTTAAACATTCTCTTTTATGATTAGCGAGTAATAATTCAAGAATAGTTTTTCTTATTTTGCGCACCTTTTCAGAATTTGTTTCAATTCTTATACCTTCTTTCGGAGGCATTGTGCAGGAGGCTTGAATCCATTTTCCGTCCTGCTCGATTATACACATTCTGCAAGCACCGAATTGTGTTAAATCGGGGCGATGGCAAAATGTTGGAACATCAAATCCGTTATTGCGGATGACTTCAAGTACTGTCTTTTCATTTGTATATTCAACTTCAACGTTGTTTATAAATAATGTTTTTTTATCGCTCATTTTCTTATCCTTACCTATTTTGTTACTATTGCTTTAAACGGACAATTGTCTTTGCAAGCTCCGCACTTAATACATTTATCTTGGTTAATCTTGTGCGGTTCTTTTATTGTGCCTTCAATAGCGCCAACAGGGCAGTTTCTTGCACATTTTGTACAGCCCTTGCATTTATCGGCTTCGATTTCATAATGTTTAAGAGCCGTGCATACTCCTGCAGGACATTTTTTGTCTTTTATATGAGCAATATATTCATCTCTAAAGTATTTTAATGTTGATAAAACAGGGTTTGGAGCCGATTTACCCAAGCCGCATAATGAACCGACCTTTATTACATGCCCGAGTTCTTCAAGCATATCGAGGTCTTCCATTTTTCCCTGTCCCTTAACTATTCTTTCCAAAATAGCTAACATTTGCTTTGTTCCCTCACGGCAAGGAGTACATTTACCGCAGCTTTCATGCTGAGTAAAGTTCATAAAGAACCTTGCAACTTCAACAATGCAGGTATCTTCATTCATAACAACAAGACCGCCTGAGCCGACCATTGCACCGACTTTTGTTAATTGGTCATAATCCATTGGCATATCAAGGTGTTGTTCCGTTAAGCAGCCGCCTGACGGGCCTCCGATTTGAACGGCTTTAAATTTCTTTCCGTTTCTTATTCCGCCTCCTAAGTCAAATACAATTTGTCTTAAGGTTGTGTTCATAGGTACTTCAATTAAACCGGTGTTATTTACTTCGCCTGTCAGGGCAAATGTTTTTGTACCTTTTGAAGTTTCAGTACCCATTGATGCAAACCATTTAGCGCCGTTTAATATAATTAACGGAACATTTGCAAATGTTTCTACGTTATTTAATAATGTAGGACGTTTAAACAGACCGCATTCTGCCATGTGGATATTCTTTGGTCTCGGCATTCCTCTTTCGCCTTCAATAGAAGCGATTAGAGCTGATGATTCACCGCAAACAAATGCGCCTGCACCTTCTTTAATATGTATATGGAAACTGAAATTACTTCCCATAATATTTTTACCGAGCAGGTTTCTTTCTTCGGCAGCTTTTATAGCCATTTTTAAACGTTTAATAGCTAAAGGATATTCTGCTCTTACGTAGATATAACCTTCATCTGCGCCTACGGCAAATGCTGCTATCGCCATACCTTCAAGCAGTTTATTGGGGTCATCTTCCATAACGCTTCTGTCCATAAAGGCACCCGGGTCACCCTCGTCACCGTTACAGATAACGTAAGATTTTCCGCCTTGGTGTCTGTATACACTGCGCCATTTTTTGCCCGTAGCAAATCCGCCGCCGCCTCTGCCTCTTAAGCCTGAATCTTCTATTTCTTTTATTACATACTCTTGGTCGTTTATCTCAAGAACTTTTGATAGTGCGCTGTATGCGCCTACTGCTATAGCTTCGTCCAAACTTTCCGGATTAATAATACCGCAGTTTTTCATTGCCGTTCTTGTCTGCTTTGCATAGAAGTTCATTTCTTCATTATTTACAATTTTTTTATTTAAAGCAGGGTCTACATATAACAAACGTTCAACAACAGTATCATTTTTTAATGATTCATATATTTCAGCGACGTCTTCTTTTTTTACGTGAACATATGTAAGTTTTTTATCGGGAACAACAACTAAACAGCCCTGTTCACAAAAGCCTATACAACCTGTCGGGATAACACTCATTTTTACGTCATTTGTAAGAACATCGGCATCAGCACCGAGTCTTTTAAATTCTGCTATTAAATCCAAAGCACCGTTAGCGATACAGCCTGTTGAAGCGCAAACGAGAATTCTTCTGCCCTGTTTTTTTATTAATTCCTGAGCTTTTGCCTGCTCTTCTTTTATATCAATAGTTAATTTTACTTTTTCCATATTACACGTTCTCTTTCAATATTGTGTCAATAACAATTTCAACGGCATCAGGTGTCATTTTCGGGTAAATTTTACCGTTTATAACCATAGCCGGAGCTAAACTGCAAGCACCTAAGCAGCTTACTGTTTCAAGTGAAAACATTCCGTTTTCGGTTGTCATTTTTCCGTTTTGTAATTGAATTTTCTTTTTTACCGCTTCTAATACGGGCATTGAACCTCTAACATGGCATGCTGTCCCGTCACATACTTTTATTTCATATTTACCTTTCGGTTCCAATGAAAATTGTGCATAGAATGTTGCAACACCGAATACCGTTGCAGGCGACAAGCCTTCTACTTTTGAACCTATGTATGTCATTGCTTCTTCCGGCAGGTATTTATATATTTCCTGTACTTTTTGAAGCATTGCAATTAAATATGACTTTTCTCCGTCATAACTTTGGATAATTTCATCCAATTTATTTTTGTCTAAGAGACTTGATGCACTCATTTTTTCTCTCTCCTGTTACTCATTTTATATAAATTATATCATCAACATTTTACTTTGAAAAATTTTGTCCGAGTAAATTTTTACGATAAGCAAGCGTAATGTTGCGACACTAGATTAAATAAAAAATTATATGTGCAAAATTATTTTTGTTGTTGTTTTATTTTTATAGAATTTATTTTTTGAAAGGAAATTTATGTTAATAAATAATAATGTTAGCTTTGGAAGAGCAATAAAAGTTACGGGTGATAACAGTAAAAAATTTGCTAAACTGTTAGCTAATTATTCAAACAGTGCATTTGAAAAAGGTGATAATGATTGTAATTGCGATAAAAGTTCTGCTTTAGAGGAATTTACTAAAAAAATATTTAATGATATTACCTCTGAAACAACAAAAGCAAAAGTTTATGAATTTAGTTCGGGTGATTGTTATATATTTAGCGGTAAAGAAGCTGAAAAAGCTCAGGAATTAACCCAAGATATTAAAGAAGAGTGTTTGTTTAATGAACAAAATTATGTTGATGATTTTGCTCAATCTTTAAATGATATCATTATTAAACATAATGAAAATAATCTTATTAAAATGATTGAAAACGGCAATAACAGTTTAAAAAATTCATTTATACATGTTGTTGCCGGCTCAAATCCTAATATTATAAGTTCTGCTATTTATAAAAGTGAATCACCATATATATCAGAACAGTTAAGAATAAATTTAAATTAAAATAGTGTTTGCGATAAGGTACGTTATTCATTCGGGCATTATACTAACGCTCACTTTATCTTGCTTTATTATCTTATAAAGTTGGTAAATTCAACATTTTCTTCCGTAGGCGGCAAAATACCCGCATTCTTTCCGGCTTCTTTGCATTTTAGGAAATATGCCATATTTCTTGCGAGATATCTCAAATTTTGCATACCTTCTTTATCTTCATTTACTTGACCTATAGTTTGTCCGTATACATTATTCCAATATCTGCCGGATATGATAGGCATTTGAGATATTGAATAAAATTTATTTAACTGATCAAGAGTTGAACTTGTACCTGCTCTTCTTGCTACTGCTACTGATGCTGCAGGTTTTAATCCGAAAGTATTTTTTCCTGAGCGCCAACCCGAGAAAAAAGCTCTGCCTAAAAATGCAGTTATTGCTCCAGAGGCAGCGGCATAATGTACCGGTGAACCTGCTATAAGCGCATCGCATTCAGTCATTTTATCAACAAATTCATTTACTCTATCTTTATCATATACGCATTTACCTAACTTTGAGCATGCTCCGCAACCCATGCAAGATGCTATTGGTTCTTTTCCTATATGAAATATTTCTGAATCTATTCCTTCTTCATTTAAGGTTTTTGCTATTTCGCTTAATGCCGTATATGTATTTCCTTCTTTGTGCGGCGAACCGTTTAAAAGCATTACTTTCATATTTTTCTCCCGTTTTTTGAATTCTATGATATCAATTGACAGTTGCTGTCAGAGTGCGACAATAGATTATTTAAGCGGATAATTAAATCCGCTTTTTTTAATAATTTTTTTCTTTTAAAAAGAAAAAGCTTTTCGGATGAGCACAAACGGGACATACTTCTAAAGCGCTGTCTGATTTATATGAATATCCGCAATTTGCACATTCCCATTGTTTTTCTTCTTCTCTTTTAAATACTTTTCCTGTTTTTATATTTTCCAATAATTTTCTGTATCTTTCTTCGTGGTCTTTTTCTATTTTGGCAACACTTTCAAACAGGAATGCTATATCATTAAATCCTTCTTCTCTTGCTTCTTGTGCAAACTTAGCATACATTTGAGTCCATTCATAATTTTCTCCGTTTGCTGCATCTTCCAAATTTTCTGTTGTTGTTCCTACACTGCCGCCATGTAATAATTTAAACCATATTTTTGCGTGTTCTTTTTCATTATTTGCCGTTTCTTCAAAGAATTTGCTTATTTGTACATAACCGTCTTTCTTTGCTTGTGCGGCATAATATGTGTATTTATTCCTCGCTTGTGATTCACCTGAAAACGCTTCTTGTAAATTCTTTTCCGTTTTTGAACCTTTTAATTCCATAACAACTGTCTCCTTAAATAAATTCTTTAATACTGTTTGATAATTCTTTTTTTATATCTTCCACACTTATATGTTCTATGGGTGAATTGTCATCTTTTTTTAAATATACATCTTTTATCCCTGCCTGAACAATAAATCTTTTACATAATATACATATAAAGTTATGTCCGTAAATATACATTGTTGCATCTTTACATCTGTCCTGTCCGGCTTGAATAATTGCGTTTTGTTCTGCATGAATACTTCTGCATGTTTCGTATCTTGTGCCTGATTGTATATTATTTTCTATTCTGTAGCATTTACCTCTTTCCATACAAGATATTACTTTTGACGGAGTACCGTTATAGCCCGTTGCTTTTATTTTTTTATCTTCTCCTGCTATTACGGCTCCAACATGCGCTCTTAAACAATTTGATCTTGTCGAACATGTTTTTGCTATTTCAAGAAAATATTCATTCCATTCTTTAACCATATTACCCTCTTTGCTTTATTATATTAGACTTCATATTAAGTAACAATGTTTTGTAAATTATTTATTAATATATGTATTTTAATTTAAAATTGTTGTATGAATACAGTTAATTCTTTAGATAATAAGCAAAAAAAATTTTGGGTCAGTTTAACGGGATACAGAGCTTTAATTATTTTAAAAGCACTTATGGAGGCTTCACTTTCAGGCTCTGAGCTTATTGAAATTATCAAAAATAATAATATTACTAATAAGTCTTTATCTAAAGATACTTTAAGAGTGACTTTAAATACTTTAAAAAATGCAGGTTGTGAATTTACAAGACCTAATAAATCTAACGAATATAAATATGAGCTTCTTAATAATCCTTTTGGTCTTTATTTATCAGATAATGAACTTTTATCTCTCAGACTTTTAAGAGAAATTTGTGCTGAAGATTTAAATTTGAGTACAATTTTAAAAATTAATAAGTTATATGATAAAATTATTAAATTAACAGGAAATCAATCTCAAATTTCCCTTATCAACAACACTGCACCTTTAGGTGATTTGAATGAAAATATTCTTTATGAAATTTCAAATCCTAAAATTATAGGTAAAAAAGTAAATATTAACTATAATTCAACTAAAAACGGTAATGAAAATATTGATATAATTCCTTTTCGTTTGGTTTATGAAAATAATCATATTTATCTTTGGTGTTTTATATTTAAATATCAAACAAATACTATGTTGAATGTTGCTAAAATTATCAATATTAATTCCGTAGATATTTCTAAAAATTATGAGATTGATAATACATACGAGGTTATTTACAAAGTTAAAAATACTTCCGTTAAAGATTTTATTCTTAAAGATTACGAGGAAATTATAAAATCGGATGATAATTCAATTATTGTCAGGGCTGTCGTGTCTAATGAATTTTGGTTTATACAAAGAATTTTGCAGCTCGGAGATGACTTTAAAATTATTTCTCCTGATTTCTTCAAGAAGAAGCTTTTGAATAAAGTTAAATTAATTCGTCAAAGGTATGAAAAATAATGAAAAAAGATAAAAATAATGATACGGCTTTAAGAATTCTTGAGGTACTTAAAATACTTTTAAGAAATGACGTTACAAAACACCAATTAATTGATAAATTAAAAACTAATTCTACTGTTGAATGTGTTTATACTCAAGAAGCTTTTATTAAATATTTTAATACCTTAGAAGCTGTCGGATTAAAAATTGATAAAGAAGGACGTGTTTATAAACTTAATAATGCTCTTACAGGTGTTGAACTTACTTTAGAGGAAGAAAATTTATTATTAAAAATTATACAAAATACCGACAAACTTTATAATAAGGATTTGGAAGATTGTATTTACAGTTTGTTTAAAAAAACTGAAAAATATGTAAACGTTAAATTGTCGGAAAAAATAAGAAATATTATCTCGGAAAATAAAAAAATAAAAAATGAAAATATAAAAAATAATGTAATAACAACTATTGTTAATTACATAGCTGATAAACAACTCGTTAGCTTAACATATAAGAAAAATAATTCTTCGGATGAAGAAACAATCATAACGGAAATAAAAAATATAATAAAGAAAAATAATAAAATGTACATTACCTGTTATAATTCTTTATGGATGAAAAACAGAAGGATTTTAATTGATTCAATTGTAGAATTAAAACAACTCGCACAAAAAACTCCGGAAACTTTAATGTATAATCCTGTTATATATAAATTATCGGGGAGGTTAGCTAAATCATACAGATTAAAACCTTCTGAAAATGTTATAGATTTTTCTCACGGAGAATTAACTGTGTCAAACACTGATGAAGATAAAGATACCTTGGTATTAAGATTGTTAAAATACGGTGAAAATTGTAAAATATTGAAACCTGTTTCAATGCAAAAAGAACTTTTAAGACTTACAGAATCTATTATGAAAAATTTGGAGTAATTCATTATGAAAAATATTGCTTTTATTCCCATAGATGACAGAAATGTTTGTTATGAATTACCTAAAGATATTATTTCCTGTGATAAAAGTTATAAATTATTTCTTCCAGATAAAATGTTATTGGGTAATTTAAATAAGCCTGCGGATATAAAGGGAATATATAATTGGCTCAGTGAATTAAAAAATATTGATATAATCATAGTTTCCTTGGATACATTAGCTTATGGCGGATTAATATCATCAAGAAGAAGTCTTGATAATATTGATATCATCAAAAAAAGAATAGATGAATTTATATTAAAAACAAAAAAATTAAAGGCAAAAGTTTATGCATTCTCAAGTATAATGCGTATTCCTGACAATAATTTCAACGAAGAAGAAAAAGATTACTACAACTTATACGGAAAGAAAATTTTTGAATATTCATATAATTTACATAAAAAAGAAAAAACTTTTGTAAGTGATTGCGATAAAAAAATCGAACAAGCATTAAAAGAAATTCCTGAAAATATTTTGAAAGACTATCTTGAAGGCAGAAAAAGAAATTTTGAAATAAATAAATACTATATTGAATTAAAAAAGCAGGGATATTTTGATACTTTGGTATTTTCAAAAGATGATTGTGCCGAGTATGGTTTAAATGTTAAAGAAGCAGAAGAGTTAAAATTATATTCCGAATCAGAGGAAAATATTTTTATAAAAACGGGTGCGGATGAAATACCCTTAACACTGTTATCAAGGGCTATAAATTCTGATAAAAAAGTAAAAATAGCGCCTGTGTACAGTTTTATGGAAAGTATAGATAAAATTTCAAAATATGAAGATATAAGTGTATCAGAATCGGTGGAATCTCAGATAGAGCTATCCGGCGGTGAAGTTTCAAGTTTTGATGAATGTGATATGGTTCTTTACGTTAATAATTTTAAGAACGAACAGGGTGAACTTGTTATGGGGGTTGATGTTCCTTTATATGAAGGCAGTTTTAAACCGTTTGATAAACCTTATTTTATAGCCGATATATTAAATGCCAACGGAGGTGATAATAATTTTGTATTATCATTTTTAAAAAATACTGACTTGAAGGAGTTTTACGGATATGCCGGATGGAATACCACGGGAAATACTTTAGGAAGTTCAATTTCTGCTGCAATGACATATTATAAAGCCAAAAATCCGGACAAAAAAGCTTTTAAAAGACTTCAATTAATAAGATTTCTTGATGACTGGGCATATCAGGCTAATATAAGAAATGAAATAAGAAATAATTCGGATAATTTAAAAAACAATATAGTAAAAGAAAAAATGGTTAAATATGAAAATATTTTATCAGGCAAATTTAATATAAATCAAAAGAATATTAAATATTATTTCCCTTGGAATCGTTTTTTTGAGGTTGGAATTAATATATAATTATTTTCTGTATTTAAATTTTGCCGTGAGAAATCCGCTTGTTTGACTTAAATATTTATGGATTTTCTTTTCATCATCCTCGGTAGCTGCAGTAATAAAATATCTTTTTTCCGTATCTTTAGGATTTATATACGCATCAACTTCTGTTAAAATAACATCTTTAGAATGCTTGGGTAATTCTTTTTTATATTTATTATCTAATTCCATTGCAAATTTTTTGTTTGCATTATTAATAGTTCCGTCAATTATTTCCGGATATACTCTTGTAGGTTGAAGAGAATATTTTTTAAGTGACTGATTATTTAAAAAAGAAACCTCAACAAGTGCAGGAATAGGAGCATGCGGTTTGTTATCTTTTATATGACATACCATTAATGAGCCGAATGATACGGGTGAAATATTCATGAATTTTTCCTTTGATTTCTATTTTATATTCGGACTAAAAAACGGACAAAAAAAAATTTGCGCTTTAAATATGAAATTAATGTAAAATCTGATAAAATGTATAAAGAATCGAGGTTAATTATGGAAAATATGAAAAAAATTAAGGTTAATTATCCTTATCTTGAAAAACCCGTGGAAATATATGAAAGAGAATGCGGACATAAAATAGTTTTTGCTTATAAAAGAGGAGAACTTTTAAATATAAGCAGCTGGGTTAAGACAGGCTCAATTAATGAAAATGATGAAAATAACGGAATATCTCATTTCCTTGAACACCTTATGTTTAAAGGAACAAATAAACATAAAGCCGGAGAATTTGACAGAATTCTTGAATCAAGAGGTGCAATAGTTAATGCTGCAACTTGGAAAGATTATACTTTTTATTATGTTACTATTCCTAAAGGTACAGGGGATAAGAATTTTAAGGACACGTTAGAACTTCATGCGGATATGATGCTGAATCCTGTTATACCTGATAATGAAATCGGTGAACCTTTTGACTTAAACAATCCGAATATAACAACAAAAAGAGAACGTCATGTGGTTATTGAAGAAATAAGGATGCGCAAAGACCAACCTTGGACTACGGTTTATAACAATTTGAATGCCAATATGTATACATCACATCCTTATAAACGGGATGTTATAGGTAATGAACAAATTATATCTCAGGTTAAAAGAGAAGATGTACTTAATTATTATAAAAAATATTATACACCTTCAAATATTACAACCATAATAGCAGGTGATGTAAATCCGGATGAAATATTACCTATGATTGTTAAAGAGTTTGATTTTAAAAACAGACAAAATAACAATACAAATATTTATGAAATTGATAAACCGGTTCAAACTCAAAAAACGGTTGTAAAATATTCACAAATTAATACGGGATTTTTGATGTTCGGTTATCTTTGTCCCGAAGCAAAAGATATTAAAAATAATACAATACTTGAGATGATAGGTATAATTTTAGGTGAAGGATACAGTTCAAGATTATATCAAAACTTAATTGAAAAAACTGATAATTCCATATTTAATATTGTGTCAACGGATTATTATTCATTCAGAGATGGCGGTAACTTCTTTATTCAAGCTAATTTTAAGCCTGAAAATAAAGATGAAGCGGTTAATCTTATTGAAGAACAATTAAAAGACTTATTAATTAACGGGATAAGTGAAAGAGAACTTAACAAAGCAAAGAAAAAACTAAAGGTCAGTTTTGCGGAAAACTCTGAAACCGTTTCAGATATTGCAGATACAATCGGTTATTATATGACTGTATGCAATAATCTTGAATGTGTTGAGGAATATGTAAAGATAATTGATTCGATAACATTAGATGACATTAAAGATACTGCAAATAAGTACTTAAGTTTGGATAAAGCGGTGATATCAATTTTATTGCCTGAAAGTATGAAATAAAAAGGAAAAAATATGGAAAAATATACACTTACGAACGGAATTAACGTAATTATAAAGAAAAATAATAATACCCCGAGAACGGCTGTTATAATGTATGTTAAACTAAATGAAGATGAAAAAAAGACAGGTATTTATTATCTTTTATCAAGATTATTTTTAAAAGGAACAAAAACTAAAAGTTCAGAGGAAATAGCTAATATTCTTGACGAAAATGCCATTGATTTAAGCATAGATAAAAAAGCGGATTATATAAAATTTAAACTGTTATGTCTTAATGAAGATATTAATTCCGGTCTTGAAATAACGGAAGATATTATCAATAATTCAACTTTTGATGATTTGGAAAAAGAAGTCTTTAAAATTAAAGGAGAATTTGAAGCAGATTTGGATTCTGCCAAAATAAAAGCTCAGGATGAATTTTACAGAACAATGTTTAAGGGGCATCCTTATTCCGTCGGCAGAAAAGAAATACTTGAAAGCATTGATTCTATTAATAAAGATGACTTATTTAATGTATTTAACGATGTGAAATATAAATTTAAGAAAAATATATCAGTGGTATCAGGGCTTGATTCCAAAGAATTAAAGCCTTTATTGGAGAAGCATTTTTTAAATTTAAAAAGTATAGAAGAAGATGATAAAAGAAAAAAAGTAGAACCCATAAAAGAGAACAGAGTATCTTTTGTTGAAAAAGAAGATGCTAATCAGGCTCAAATATTTCAGGGATGGCATTTCCCTTCCGTATATTGTGAAGATTATCCTAAGATAATACTTTTGAATACTATCTTAGGGTCATCAGGTTTATCTTCAAGATTGTTTCTTGAATTAAGAGAAAAAAAAGGTCTTGCATATACAGTGAGAAGTGTCTTTGAACCTTTTACTTTATGCGGAAATTTCTTTGTCTATATTGCAACCGAACCGAAAAATATTAAAACTTCGTTAGATGGTTTTAAAACTGAGATAAATAAAATAATGAAAGAATTAATATCCGATGAAGAACTTGAGAATGCTAAAAATAACGCCGTGGGTAAAAGACAGTTTTACACTGAAACAAATCTTTTGGAAGCAAATTTGTCGGGTTATTATGAGTTCTTAGGTTTAGGATATGATTTTGAAGAAAAACTCATAAAAAATATTCAAGCTGCAACAAAAGAAGATATAATAAATACGGCAGATAAATATTTTTCAACCCCAAATGCGTTATGTATTTTAGCACCTGAGAAATATTTGAAAAATATAGCAACGAATTGAAAAAATATAATAAAATATGTTAAAATCGACATATAAAAATGAACAATACCGATAAAAATAAAATAAGAAAACAGATAGAAAAATTTCGCAAGACAGGTAACATTCAAAAAGCTATAGAAACCTGTCAAAGTGCTATATCTATGGATAAAAATAATACCGATTTACATGTTAAATTGGGTGATTTGTACATGGAATGGCATCTTGATATTCATCAGGTTAAACAATACGCAGATGAAGCAATTACGGAATATCAGCTTGCTCTTGAATCTTGTGTGGAAAGTTCCGAAATTTATTATAAAATCGGCATGGCTTTTTATTATAAGCGTGAATTGGATAAGGCTGTTAATTATTTTAAACTTGCATTGGAATATAATCCGAAAATGTCTGAAGTTTATTTTATGATGGCAGAAATTTCCATGAGAAAAGGCGATTTTATTGAATCAACTGAATTTGCGCAAAAGGCTGTTTGTGTAAAACCTTTTAGTTCTTCACGTGCTTATTTGTTGTTATACACAATAAACAATCTTTTAAAGAAAGAAAATTGGTTTAAAAATACTTATTATTATTTAATGTCTTTTTTTACTTTACCTTTTGATAAGTATGCAATGAAAGAATTTATAAGGAAGTTGTCATATCTTAAATTTATACCTGTTTTATTAAAGACATCAATTATGATATTTTGTCATGGATTTAATGAAAAAATACTTGATATCTATAGAGAAACAATAGATAAAGCTCCCGGATTTGTTGAATTATATATTAATTTAGGAAGAGTTTATTTTGAATTAAAAAGGTATGATGATGCCATTTGTGAGTATAAAATGGCGATATGGTTAGACAGTCTTAATGTACGTGCATATTATTATTTATGTCGTGTATATGAAGAATTGGGTGATTATAAAAATGCCATAGAAATATGCAGAAAACTGATTGAATTGCAACCGCATGTTGCCGATTTCCACTGCAGAATAGCACAATATTTATACCTTGAAAATGAAGTTCAAGAAGCAATAGAACACTATCAAACCGCCGTTACCTTAAATCCTAATCCTCAGTGGACAAGTGTTGTAGCTCAAACTTTAGGGTTTATTTTTCAGGAAAATACAAAGGATTTAGATGCTTCCGTAAGTTCATATCAAAATGCATTTAATTTGAATCCTTCGGATATAGATATATATTTAAATTTAGGTAATGTCTTTTTTGAAAAGGGTTCTTATGATAATGCTTTAATAGTTTATAAAAAAGCATTGGAAGCATCACCATATAATGCAAGATTACATTGTAATTTGGGTTATTTATATTGGGGTAAAGGTAATCTTGAAGAGGCTATAAAAGAATATGAAAAGGCTATAAAATATGATAATACTTATGATATAGCATATAATAACCTTGGAGTTATATATTTAGACGATTTAGGACGTGTTAAAAAGGCAATAGAGCTCTTTGAAGCAGCAAGAAGGTCTAATCCTAACTATGCACTCGCAAACTATAACTTAGCACGTTCAATTGCTATTACCGGTGATAAAGTTGAAGCTGCTAAATTATATAGAATGGCCTTAGATATTAATAAGTACACTCAGGAAATGGACCCCGTTGAAATAGAAGAAAAAATTCAGGACTTATTTACTTAGGAGAAGATTTTGGAATATATTCAGGAAATAAGAGTTTTATATAGTGATACTGATTCATACGGTGTTGTGTGGCATGGTGCTTATACTAAATGGTTTGAGGCGGCAAGAGTTGAACTCGTTGAAAAAGCAGGTTTGAAACTTGAAGAACTTGAAAGTAATAATTTTTTGTTCCCTGTCGTTGAACTAAACATAAGATACAAATCTTCAGCAAAAATGAATGAGCGAATAATTATAAAAACTAAAGCAGTTGAAGTTAAACCGTTAAGTGTTACGTTTGAACATAAGGTTTTTGAAAAAGAAACTCAAACATTAAGAGTTATTGCACACACTACTATTGTGGTTTTTGATTCTAAAACAAATAAAATGTATCGAAAAATGCCTCAGCAAATGTATGATAAATTCTTAAGTATTCTTTCTTCAGATTAGATTATTAGCTTTTAACAGGATTTTAATATGATTGATAAAGCAAAAACAGAATTAAATAAACTTCTTAATGGTAATAAAAACTTTGTAAATTCAACCCCGACCACGAAAAATATGACTCTTGATACGCTTAAAAAATATGCTTTTCATCAGGAACCTTATGCTATTGTACTTACGTGTTCTGATTCAAGAGTGGTACCGGAAATAATTTTTGATTGCGGAATAGGTGAACTCTTTGTTATTAGAGTAGCAGGCATGACAGTGGGTGCGAATATAGTGGAAAGTGTTGAATATGCCGTAAAAAAACTTGAAGTACCTTTATTAATACTGTTAGGTCACGATGATTGCGGTGTTATGAAATATGCAAAAGAACATTACCCCGAGCCGACTTCGGATTTTTCTTCAATTATGAAATGTGTCTACCCTGTATTGGATAAAAAAGAAGATATAACTTGTCATAATTTCTTTGCCAGAGAACATACAAAATGGGTTGAAGATTATCTGATGAAACATTCCGTGATAATTAATAATGCAGTAAAAAATAAAAAACTTTATATAGCAAAATGCCACTTTGACCACGAGACAGGACTTGTGGATGTTATGTAAAATAATTTCTAAAGTTATAAAAAACCCTAAAACCAATTTTAATTTGATTTTAGGGTTTAAGTTTAATCTTTTATATTTTTCTTATTAAATTTACTCTTTTGTATATTCTGCATCAATTACATCATCATCAGAATTGTTTGATTTTGCTTGTTCTGATTGTGCGCTTTCAGAGTTTGCCTGTGCGCCTTCTTGCTGAACTTGAGAGTATGCTGCTTGAGATATTGCAAACATTGTTTGCTGCAAGTCTTCCGATAATTTTTTAATTTCATCAGCGGATTTATTTTCTTTTAAAGCATCTTCGAGCGCTTTCTTTTGTTCATCAAGTTTTGTTTTATCGTTTTCAGCGATTTTACCTTCAAAATCTTTAACAATTCTTTCTGCGGAACTGATTAAACCGTTAGCATTGTTTCTGATTTCAGCTTCTTCTTTATGTTTTTTATCTTCTTCAGCATTAGCTTCAGCTTCTTTAACCATTCTGTCGATATCTTGTTCTGACAGATTTGAAGAGTTTGTAATTGTAATTTTTTGTTCTTTGTTTGTAGCTTTATCTTTAGCTGATACATTAACAATACCGTTAGCATCGATATCAAAAGTAACTTCAATTTGAGGAATACCTCTCATAGCAGGAGCTATACCTTCAAGTCTGAACATACCTAAAGATTTATTATCTTTAGCCATCGGTCTTTCACCTTGAAGTACGTGGATATCTACTGCGGTTTGATTGTTTTCTGCCGTTGAAAATACCTGTGATTTAGAAACAGGAATTGTAGTGTTTCTCGGAACTAACGGAGTTAAAACACCGCCTAAAGTTTCAATACCTAATGTTAAAGGAGTTACATCAAGTAAAACGATATCTTTAACTTCACCTGCGAGAACCCCTGCTTGGATAGCAGCACCAACCGCAACAACTTCATCAGGGTTTACTGATTGGTTTGGATCTTTGCCCGTGTATTCTTTTACTAATGCTTGAACTGCAGGAATACGGGTTGAACCGCCTACTAATACAACTTCGTTTATTTCACCTTTTGATAATCCTGCTTCTTGAAGGGCATCTGCTACCGGTTTTTTACATCTTTCAAGTAAGTCATGGCTTAATTCTTCAAATTTAGCTCTTGTTAAGCTCATATCTAAGTGTTTTGGACCGTTTGCATCAGCCGTTATGAACGGTAGGTTTATTGTTGTTTCAACTACTGATGATAATTCGCATTTAGCTTTTTCTGCAGCTTCTTTTAATCTCTGCATAGCTTGTTTATCGTTTCTTAAGTCTATTCCTTCTTGTTTTTTGAATTCTTCAACAAGCCAATCCATAATTTTTTGGTCGAAATCATCACCGCCTAAGTGAGTATCACCTGATGTTGATAATACTTCATGAACACCGTCGCCGATTTCAAGAACTGATACATCGAATGTACCACCACCTAAGTCGAATACCAATACTTTTTCGCTTTTTTCTTTTTCAAGACCGTAAGCTAAAGCGGCTGCGGTTGGTTCGTTTACTATACGAAGTACATCTAACCCTGCAATTTTACCTGCATCTTTTGTTGCTTGTCTTTGAGCATCATTAAAATATGCCGGAACTGTTATAACTGCTGATGTAACTTTTTCACCAAGGTAATTTGAAGCATCATCTGCAAGTTTTCTTAAAATCATTGCTGATATTTCTTGAGGAGTATAATCTTTTCCGTCAATATTCTTTTTATAATCTTCACCCATATGACGTTTTATTGAAATAACCGTTTTATCAGGGTTTAAGATAGCTTGACGTTTTGCTAATTGTCCTACAAGTTTTTCACCTGTTTTTGAAAAACCAACGATAGAAGGTGTTGTTCTTGAACCTTCTGCATTTGCTATAACGGTTGGTTTACCGCCTTCCATGACTGCTACAACAGAGTTTGTTGTGCCTAAGTCAATACCTATTGTTTTTGCCATAATTTTATCTCCGTTTCTTTAATTAATTTTTTCTCTATATTTTTTATAACACCGTTTTTCAACTTTCTTTAAAAAATAAACAAAAAATTAATATTTCAGTTTCAATAAAATTGTGCGGCAATAGATTAAATATAAACAGGCATGATTTAATTCATGCCTGTTTAATTTATGCTTATTTAATTTTAAGATTTTAAACTGTTTGTTTTGTCATGTTTAAACATTTAACAACAGTATCAACAACTGTTTGCTGTTCTTCAGGAGTAATTTCAGGGAACATCGGCAGGGACATAACAAGTTTTGTATCTTTTTCCGTTAACGGCAAGTCGCCTTCTTTGTAGCCTAATTCTTTATGTAATTTTTGTAAATGAAGAGGTACTGGATAATAAATCATTGCCCCTATGCCGTTTTCTTGCAGAAGTTTATGTACTTCGTCTCTGTTTTCAATTCTTATTGTGTATTGATGATATACACAGTATGAATTTTCAACTTCTTTAGGAGTTAAAATTTCGGGATATTTAGAAAACATTTCATTATATCTGTATGCATTTTCTCTTCTTTTTTCATTCCATTCATTAATATAAGGCATTTTAACTCTTAAGATAGCTGCCTGAATTTCATCAAGTCTTGAGTTAACACCGAGTTCATCATGATAATATCTAATGGCACCACCGTGGTTTCTTAGAGCAATAATTCTGTTATAAAGATTTTCATCATTGCAAGTTATCATACCGCCGTCGCCCATACCGCCTAAATTTTTTGTCGGATAAAAGCTAAAGCAACCGATATCGCCAAAGGAACCTACTTTTTGTCCTTTAAATTCCGCTCCTATAGCTTGACAGCAATCTTCTACGACTTTTAAATTATGTCGTTTTGCTATATCCATTATTTTATCCATTTCAGCAGGCTGACCGTATAAATGTACGGGTATTATTGCTTTTGTCTTTGAAGTTATAGCCGCTTCAATTTTATTGGCATCAATATTAAATGTATCTGGGTTGATATCTACAAAAACAGGAGTTGCACCTGCTAAACCTATAGCACTCGCTGTCGCTACAAAAGTAAATGCAGTTGTTATTACTTCATCACCTCTGCCTATATCTAAGGCTCTTAAAGCTAAATGAAGTGCATCAGTGCCTGAATTTAACCCTACCGAATATTTTGTTCCGACAAATTCCGAAAATTCACTTTGGAATGCTTTATTATGTTTTCCCAAAATATATTGACCTGAAGATAATACTTCAATAACTTCTTTTTCAATCTCTTTACCTATTTTTGCATATTGTCTTTTTGAATCTAAAATCGGAATCATTTTTCTCTCCTTAACTTTCATACCCCATATTATAAGTTTAGCACACCTTTAAAGTGCCTTTATATAATCTTAATAT